>JADFZZ010000003.1:0-286176 GCA_015232315.1 SAR324 cluster bacterium
GCCAAAGCGCACTTTCGTTGATTTCCCTGAGAGTCCTGGACATAGGTCCACCAGACATTGAGCCTTCCGAGCGGGGTGTGCTGGATGTGGGGGGAAATGGGGAATTCCTCCATATTCCGGTAGATGAAATCGATGAGGTCTTTCTGTTCCGGTTCTCCCCAGAAAAAATCATGAATCAGCCATTCGTAGGGGAAAATACCGGGATGATCGCTATGCTCAACCTCCCGGCAGAGGAAGTGATTGAGGATGTCCGTGGCTTCCAGCAGGATTTTCAGCGTGTGGCAGTATTGCCTGTTGCCTGTTGCCGTGCCAGCCACCATGCACAGCGTCACCCAGACCTCACCCGCGTCCAGAGACCGCAAGGTGGAGGCTTTCAGTTGTTTGCCGCTGGCGGCAGAGGGCGGAACCAGCTTGAGATGAAGGCCCTGCTCCGGATCGATCATCTGGTCCTGAGTGATGACTTCCGCAGTTCCGGTGGTTTTGTTCTCAATCCGGAATTCCATACGCTGGATGTTTTGCAGGGACGGATCGGCATAGCCTGTCAATTGATAGGAATTCGGTCCGCCCACAGAGGTTTGCTTGACGCTGACCGCCACCGGATCAGTGGACGATGTTTTTCCTTCCCAGCGGATGTTGTCCAGCAACACTACTGAATGCAGTTTGCGAAATCCCAATGGTGGCGGTTCTTTCTGATACAGGACCAGAGTAATTTTAACCTGTTTTCCCGCCAAAGATGATACATTGACAGGCAATGACAGCCAGGAACCATGCACCCAATCCGTCGGACTGGTCATGCCCTCCACCGCGTAAGTATAGCCTTGAGGTGGAAAGGGAGAACCAGAGGACCAGGTGAGCCGTGGTAAATCCACTTCCTGAATGAGGGTTGATTCCGGTGAACCGGAGGAAATTTCAAGGCGCAAAGTGTCTCTGGGAGACAGATCTTTTTTGCTGGAGGAATACATGTGTCCTGTTTTCATCAGAATATGATACTCCAGATTCATGGTTTGAGTATATTGAGGCACTGTCAGTGTTTGTGAAACCGGGGTAGTGGTGTTGCCGTAGGCGAGTGATTCCTTGATCAGTTCCAGGGCGGCCATGTGCTGTCCATGGGACGGAATTTGATTTTGATATCGGGTCGTGACACTCAGGGAAGGATCATACCCGCCCATATCCCGTCCGGGTGTCCAACGGCTCAGGTCTCCAGACTCGAAATCATCAATCAGCACCGCCTGGTCCCCTTCCACATGCACCGTGAGGTAGACGGATTTCTGGCGTTGATAAACCTCCTGATTGACCTTGACAGCGAACTCAAAAAAGAAATGTCCTGTCTGGGTAGAATCCGGAGTCCAGGTGAACACGCCATCCCTGAATTCCGGCGGAGTCCCTTGCCTGAGGTTATGACGCAGGGTTAAAAACTCATCCTGATGGTTGCCCAGGGCCTGGAGCAGTTCCTGATGGTTCAGCCGATAATTCAGAACCCCGATTCCTGTTAGGGGATTGAGAATGGTGGGATTGATTTCCACACGGATGGGCATTCCGGGTTTGACCACCAGTTCGTCAGCGGGTAGCGGCATCTGGATGGGCTCATCAGACACATAAATCGGCGGCTGTGGTTTGCCGAACTGCATCGTGAAATGATTGAATTTTACTTCCATGGTGTCCATTTTCTGTAAATCAGAGCAGGACACCATCAGGGTGGTTTCACCTGCCGACGCGGCACCGGGTGCCAGATCCTCAAGGGAGAAGTCCTGTGGTTCTTCTCCGGGATACAGGCGATACGCGTAGATGTCCCCCTTGACACAACGCCGCATGTGAGGAAACACCGGCATGGTGAGGGTCATGTTTCGGGTGGTTTTCAGACCATCGGGTCGAAAAATCATGACGGAATTGTCGCCATTGTGGATCGGGTGATTTCGGTGTCTTCCGGCAGGCTTTCCGGCGAGATGTCCAAGCGGGTGCCATCAGCGAACGCGATGGTTCCGCCTTGTTGTCGGGAAATGGTTTCAGTGGCGATTTCATAAGTTTGTCTATCCGGTTCCGCCACCGCCAGCGTCAATGTCTGGCCGGGCCAGATGGCTCCACCCGGAGTGTGAGCCAACACCTGGAACGTGATGAACCGGGTTTCCTGTTCCTTGAAAGGAACCTGTCCCTGAAAAATGGGGCGGGTGGGGTCGGTCTGATCCGGGACCAGTTCCGTGAGAAAACGGATGGGGGTTTTCCGCTGATCCACTTCCCATAATTCCACTTTGGCGGGAGATCCCTGAATTTCAAGGGAAAACGTGACGGTCATTTCCTGATTGACGGTCAGGAACGTTTCAGAGGCCTGAAGTTTACCCAGCACCAGTGATTGTCTTCCACGCATACGTCCCCTTCATTAAAAATGAATCAACAAACCAATTGGTCTGAGGGATTCATAGCAAAAATATCGCGGGGGACGCAATGGCAAAAATTATCGCTAACAAATTTATCAATGAATCTCCGTCACAATCCTGTTCAGATTCATCACCATCCGGTCAACCACAGACACGGCCATTGTTCCTTTTTGCGAGCTGGCCTGTGCGTCGCCTGCGGTTTGAGCGACTTCATCCAGATGAACATTGATTGTTTTTGTTCCACGGGAAGCCTCCTCCATCCGTTTACTGATTTCATCGTTGGCATAATTTTGGGAAACAATCGCTGTATAGATTTCTCCGGCAATAGCATTCATCTGTTCAATCAACGAACTGACATGCTGAATGGATTCGATGGCAGAATCTGTGTCTTTCTGGATGGTTTTGATTTGCGTTGAAATTTCCTTGGTCGCTTCTGCTGTTTGTGAGGCCAGTGCCTTCACCTCACGGGCAACCACTCCGAATCCCTTTCCAACCTCTCCGGCCCGTGTTGCCTGAATCGTCGCGTTGAGCGCCAGAATATTGGTTTGTTGCGCGATTTTGTGAATCAATTGAATGATTTTACCAATGGCAAGAGAGTTTTTTCCAAGATTGCCGATGATTTTAGATGCTTGTTGAGAAGATTCGACAGCTTCCCCGGAAATGTTATTGCTTCTAATCACCAGGGTTTCACTGGATTTCAGGGACTCTGCCATTTGTTCCACGGAAAAAGCGATAAACTGGATGCTGGATTGAATGTCTTTGGCTTCCAGCATCACCTGTTGCGTTTCAAGAAATGTTTTGGAAGAACCCTGTGCCAATTGTTCGCTCATACCCAGCAAATCCTTGCTGGCATCCCCCAGACGCTGAGAAATGTCGCGAACCTGTTCCTGAAGTCGCCGGTCCCGTTCTTTTCGCTGGCGTTCAAGAGTAATGGTCTGTAACGCAATGGCGGTTCCCAGGAAATTATTTTGATCATCATAAACCGCTGTTGCCTGCAACAGAATCCAATCCTGTCTCAGCGAGACTTCACATTGATAAGGTAATTTTATGGGATCAAGCAAATGAGAGAGCAGTGTTTCATTGTCAAACAACTCCGCAAAAGGCTGTTCTTTATCATTCTTCGGATCAAAATGATCCTGGCAACACATTTTGGATGCTTCAGGGTTCATATAGCTGATTTTACCATCAGGATTCATGAGCACCATGCTGACGGGAGCGTTTTCAACCAGAGCGTTCGTTTGCAACAGCGCGAATTTATGCTTTTCTTCTTCAGTCCGACTCCATTGCTGTCCTGTAATCATCTGGTTCACGCCCAATGATAAACGTGACAACAGAGAGTCTGATAGTTCAGGCGCCCTTATATCCAGATTCCCATTTTCAACTTCTTCAAATGTTTTAAGCAACAGGTTAATATCATTCATCCATTTGAGTGATTGTTCCTTCTCTTTCTGATGCACAGACAAGTCTCGTTCATGAGCGATTTTCAGTTCCTGCTCCATGATACGGATTCCTGTTGCCAGTTGTTCCATCAGCAAATCTTCAAAGGTAGGAATCTCTGTTTCCAGATTCCCTTCCCCCACCTGACGCAGAACCTCCAATAATTGGTTGATATCTTTCTGCAACGCTTTTTGTTTGAGTTGGGTTTCAATGAGCTGAGCTTCACTTTTCATTTTTTCATTTTCGAGATGAACACCGGACTGATTCAGTTCTCTGAGCGCCAATTCTTTTTCCTGCCGGAACAAAATGGCCAGCAAGGTTACAACCAACGGCAATCCGGAGGCACCTGTACTCTGAAATAGCGTGTAATATGCTGAAGAAACATCGACCGAACGTAGCTGTGAAAAATTCAAAATTCCCGAAATTTCTAAAAAATATAAAAAAAGAATGGCAATAGCTGTGATGATCCCCCAGATCACGCCTGATTTATAATTATCCAGCAGAATCACAGCCAGAGGTGTCACACTTAGCCAGCCAATGGCATTGTGTTCAACACCACCCATGGAAAATGCCACCCCCAATAACGTGCAACTTAGTACAAACGCATATAGATGGATTGAGGCTTCTGTTGATCCCAAAACTCGCATCACAACAGGCGACAAAATTGCCAGAACAGCACCCAAAAGCAACACTGTGCCACCAAATTGATTTTTGAATAAAAAACAGATCATGGAATAAACCGGTGCTATCGCCGCAAATATAAGGGTGAATGTCATCAGCATTCGAGCCTTTCGCGCGTCTTCCGGATCATCCAGTTTTTCCTGAGACAGGAGACTGTTTACCCATTCAAGTTTGATCATCATAAGCCGTCCTTCTGGTATGACTGGATTGGAGTGTTTTTAGGGATTGATAATGATTTTGCCGATTTGTTCGTTGGACTCCAGGTATTCAAACGCATCCCTGAATGATTCCAGTTTGAATTTTTTGGCAATGATTGGAACCAGAAGTCCTTGTTCCAGGCCTGTGGCGATGGATTGCACAACTTTTCGCAACTTCTCCAGATCCTGAAACAACGGCATCAAGGTATAGCCTTTAAGGGTCAATTGTTTTTTCATCAGAACACCGGCATGAATATCCATCGGCCGACGGTCAAGCAGACCATAAATAAATATTATTCCATGAGTTGCCGCTGCCGCGATATGATCTTTAACAGTCGGGCCGGCAACAGGATCAAAAATAATTCGGGCACCTTTTCCCTGCGAAATGGCCTTCACCCGCTCTACATAATTGCCATCTTTGATATTTATCACATGCTGGGCTCCGAGCCTGGAAAGAGCTTCCATTTTTGCCGGACTGGTTGTGGTAGCAATTGAAACGCCACCATGCATATTCACAATTTGTATTGCGGCAACTCCGACAGAGCTTGAGGCGGCTGGAATCACAACACAATCACCTTTCTGGATCCGGGCATCTTCAATCAGCGCATCCCAGGCTGTGATATATTGCATCCAGATTCCTCCAGCAATCTCATCATCAATACTGGAGGGGGTGGGCAACAAATGAGATTCAGGGTAAATCCCGTATTCGGCACAACATCCCTGATGACTCGCATTGAAGGACGATGGTAAAATTGCGACACGATCTCCAGGTTTTAAGAATGTGACTTTTGAGCCAACAGCATCGACAATTCCGGCGCCCTCATAGCCAACGCGACTTGGAAATGCAGGCTGAAAAAAATAAAGTCCCTGTCGAAACAGGCTGTCAGCCCGGTTGAGTCCAATGGATGTGATTTTAACACGAACATCCGTTCCCGCTGGATCCGGAAGTGCGTGATCCTCGATCTTCAATACATCCAGACTGCCTTTCTCCTTAAATACCACAACTTTCATGCCGCTCCAGTAGTCAACAAAATTTTAAAAAAACTGAAATTCGAACAAAAGATATGTTTTCATTTCCATTTATCAATAATCTTCCAGAATCACAATGCAACCCTCTTCTAAAAACAACACAATTCACATTTCTACAGTTCAATGTTGCGTTTTCAGGTTAGGCCTTGAAATAATCAGGATAATCTCGTTATGTTTATACAGATCAGAAACAGGCTCTTGCAAGCGGACCTGTTTCTAACTTACCTAACGCAGCTATTGAGGAGAGGATTATGATCATCAAATTTTTGCAGAAACTCAAAGATTATCCTTTCCCGGTCATTGGGGTGATTCTGGTCATTACGATTTTGTTTGCCATCAAGGCCGAAAGCCATCTGATCAACGTGGATGGAGATCTGGTGATTGATAGTTCACTCGATAATTATATCAGCCGGGATTCTGATTCCTATGAATTTTTCAAACAGATGCGGGATGTGTTTGGCAACGAGGAAATGATGATTGTGGCCATGCAACCTCACCCTGAAACCGGATTCAATGTGGAATTTTTTGAAGACATGGAGCAGCTTACCCAGCGTATTCCTAAAGAAGTTCCGGGAGTCATGAGTGTGGTGAGTTTGACCAACACCCCTCAACTGGAAGGCACCTGCGCAGGAAAATCCTATTTGTATTACGAAGAAGCATCGCTCTGCGTCAATATTCTGGAACGCTACCGGATGAATCAGCAATGCGCAGGAAAACCGGATTCTGTTCCGGCTGACAGCAATGGTTCCGCCACCACTGATTTTCTGGAAGCGTCTCCCGTTCTGCTTGGCGATGCGATCACTGAATCCCCGGTCACGACAGATTTTCTGGAAGCGTCTCCTGTCATGCTTGGCGATTCGATGATTGAACCTCCGGTCACGACAGATTTTCTGGAAGAGTCTCCCGTCCTGCTTGATGAAAGCATGTCGTCCACTGTTGACAGCGCTGTTGTCGAGGTTGAACAACCCAAGGTGAAATGTGTGCCGGGACTCTTCCAAAATCCGGATGATTTCAAACAGGAAATGGATCGCCGGGCCAGACAGGCCTATGAGGCACTCAAAGGCAATTCCCTGATTCTTAAAGATCTCATTTCTTCTGATTTCAAAACGGCCTCCATGCTGGTTCAATTTGGCAATGAGATTCCCCCTGAAGCCAAACAAGTACAAATTGCCATGGAAAACCTGCTGGCGGAATATCAGGCCAAAGGCTACCGGCTGGCCTATGCCGGGCAATCGCGTCAACAATATCAGGCCTCCAAAGTGCTGGCGGGAGACATTGTGCGGATCCTGCCCCTGAGTTTACTGCTGATGGTCGGCAGTCTGGCCTTGTCATTCCGTTCAGCCCGGGGCGTTTTGATTCCGTTGGCTGTGATCGCCCTGGGCATGACCTGGACATTTGGTATTTTTTCCATTGTTGGTGAAAATCTGAATCCGGTGACCATGGTTCTACCACCACTGTTGATCTGCGTGGGCAGTGCCTATGTTATTTTTACAGTGAACCAATTTTATCAGGAAATCAAAGCTGGACACAACACGGACCGCCGATCTCTGCTGGATCATACGGTGGCTCATGTGACAGTTCCGTTGTTTGTCACCGCCTTAACAACAGTGGCTGGATTTGCGGCATTGATTGCCAGTCCAATTCCCGCTATCAAAAGCATGGGCTTGTATGCCTGTATCGGAGTGACCATCATTATTGCGCTGTCGTTGACATTGGTACCAGCCATGCTGTCGTTGATGAACATTCCAGTTTACAAGGAACGAGAGCTGAAACCCGGAAAACTGGATGATATGCTGAATTTCATGGCCAATCTGGTTGGAAATTACCCCAAGCACCTGCTCTCCATGTGGATTGGAATCGGCGCATTGGGATTGGTGGGCGTTACCTGGATTGAAGTGAACAGCGAAGGTGGAGCCTTTCCCGCGGACACACCCATCATGCAGGATCTCAAACTGATCGAAGATCAACTTGCCGGAACCAACAGTCTGAGACTGGTGTTCCAGAATGACGCGGATCCACATCAATTAAGAACAGCGGCTATGATGCGAAAACTGGATGTACTCAAACACATGCTCATGGAGCCTGATCCGGAAAGCCCCATTCTAAAAATCGAGGGTTTGCGGATTGATAAAGTCTACACCTTGACCGAGTACCTCAAGTTACGTTATCCGAATTTAGATGAACTGACCGATCGCGGTGTTGAACGATTTATCGAACAACTCAGAGCCAACAAGGGACCCAAATTTATCAGTGACAATAATGAGTTGCTACAGTTGACAGTCCGTCTGCAAACCAGTGGTTCCACTGCGTTTCTGCAATTACGGTCACATCTTGAAAAAATATTGCCTGAAATGTTTCCGGGGTTCACCATCCGTTACACGGGTGGCGGTGTTCTGGCCAGTGAATCAGCGGACAACATCGCCCGCAGTCAGGTCAGCAGTATGCTTCTGGCGTTGACCATCATTTTTGTCATTCTGTCAGCCATGTTCATGTCTGTTAAAATGGGCGTGCTGGCATTGTATCCCAACATTGTGCCCATTCTGGTATTTTTCGGAGTTCTGGGCTGGCTCTCAATTCCGCTGGGTGTGACCATCTCTGTCATTGCCGCGATCGCCCTTGGAATAGGGGTGGATGATACCATTCATTATTTGGCGCATTTCAATGAAAACGTGAAAAAAATGCGTAACGAACGCGAAGCATCCCTGTTCACACTGAGACAGGTGGGGCGTCCAGCCACTTACACGACCGTTTCGCTCTGTCTGGGGTTTGGTGTGTTTATGATGTCAGAAATGGAGACACAGGTTCTCTTCGGCGCTTTGGTCTGCTTCACCTTGCTGGTCTGCTGGATGGCGGACATGAATTTTACACCGGCGATCACCACAAAAACCAAAATCATCACGGCCTGGGACTATGTGGGAATGCAACTCGATGAAGCATTTCTGAAAACTCTGGAAATTTTTCAGGGCATGTCACTCAAGGAAATCAAACTGGCCACGCTGTCAGCCTACACCATTGATTTGGAACCGGGAAAACTGCTGTTCAGGGAGAAGGATTCCGGGTATGAAGCCTATGTCATCATCAAGGGCAAAATTCAGTTGTATCGGGAAGCAGAATTTCATGGCACACAGAAAATCGTTTCAGAACATATTCCCGGTGAAACTCTTGGCGTGCGTGGACTGTTCCGCAAGTCTAAACGGACTACCTCAGCGGTGGCGCTTGAAAACACACAGGTGTTGGTACTCAATGATGATATTCTGAAAAAACTGATGGGACGTTATCCCGACGTAGCGACCCGTCTCTTTAAAAACTTTGCGACCACCCTGGCCAGACCGATCCAGAATGCGGAGCGGCAGGTTGCTTTTAAATATGCCCAGATGCTTGGAGAGTTTGAGGGCGATCCTGAAGCGTATGTTACTTTTCTAACAGAGATCGTGGACAGAATTGTCGCGGATGGCTCTATGAGTCCTCAGGAAAAACAGGAAATTGAAACCATTGTTTATGCCGATGGCAAGGTGACACCGGAAGAACAGACTCAGTTGGATCGTCTCAACGCCTTGATTGATTCGGGGGAACTGGTGGAAGAAGAATCGCTGGAAGATCTGGTGAACGCCATCATCGCCGACGGTGAAATTTCACCGGAAGAACGCAAGGCGCTCAACAAGGCGATTTATGCCGATCACAATGTCAGTGCTGAAGAACAGGCTCAGATTGACCGATTGAACCAGATGATTCAGGACAGAAAGGTGATTGAACACAAACCCGCCTTTGAAAGCATCTTTCAACAAATGACTCCGAGGGAAATTCGCTGGCTTCGGCACACTTTTGAAATCAAACATATTCCTCAGGGAATGCGTGTTTACTCTGAAGGTGATTTTGGCGATTACATGCTGATCGTCATGAACGGAAAATTCAATATCCATGTGAAGGAAAAAGGCCAGGATTACACCATTGCCACCATTTTTGAAGGCGATGTGATCGGTGCGGTATCCATTATTCTTAAAGATTACATAAGGTCTCACAGTGCTTCTGTTCTGGAAGAAGCGGAGGTCATGTTCATGAGTCTCAAAGGTCTGGATCGGTTGGAAAAGACCCATCGCAAACTGGCATCAAAATTTTATTTCAACATGGTGTGCATGTTCTCTGACCGTCTGGAAGAGTGCCTCGATCAATTACAGGGGTAAACTTCATTATCTCAGGGGAAATCGTCCCCTGGAGTCGTTTTCATTTTCCCTTTTCTCTGATTCTTTTTTTGAATATCAAACAGCAGAAAAACCTCACTTTTTCTGAGATTCCAGTTTTTTGAGCCATGCCTTGAGTTCCTCCAGCGAAAGACCTCTGAGCCTGTCTTCAGGAGGCAATCCCTTGAGCCGTTCTTCAGGAGGCAATCCTTTGAGCCTGTCTTCAGGAGGCAATCCCCTGAGACGATCTTCAGGAGACAGGAGGCTAAGATGATCCAGGACATATTCTTTTTGAAAATCCTCGATGGTGTAGGGCATGATTCCCTCCAGATTATAGGTTTCAAATAAACGGTTGATGATCGTGCTGATGTTCGATGAGTGCATCTGATAATGATCCGCGCCATAGCGGACTCTTTCAGCGTTGGCGCTGAATAAATTCCAAATTGCGTTCTGTTCCGCGTTTTCCATTTCGGACAACACAATCACTCGAATCAAGCGTGAACCCCAATTTAAGTCATAAACCCCATTTCTTATTGAGACCAGTTCATTTTGAGTTACCAGTTTCTGCGGAAAGCGGGTGCAAACACCATACAACTGGAAATCTTCTTCCGGAAGCAGTGTGTCCAGCGAAGGACTGACCTGTTTGCGGTAATTCACATAGTGCCCGATCAATTCGTGGAGCGACCAGTCATCCAGAGGTTCCCTCATGGATTTGTAAGTGAGCAAATTGTGAATTTTCAGATTTTCCAGTCCATCTGGTAATTCTTTAAGATCCCCCTCTCCGCACTTGTGCAGGATTACCACATCCAGCAACTGACGCTTGAGCGATAAATCCTTTTCGAGTTCTACCTCATAGGGCGAATCGAGAAAATAATCCCACAAAACCAGTCCGAACAGGCGATGCCAATGTGTCATGTGTCAAATCAGGAATAAAAGGAACAGTACCATCTAATCTCCGGGAATTATGACAATATCAGCCTGAGAGAGCAAGATGGATTTTCCGGGATTCAGTTCTCAAAATGATACCGACCAGATGGATTTTAGCATTGGAGCGCATAATGCCACGACTCTGGTCCGTGTGTTGCCAAGGTGAATTCTTCTTGGTGTATGTGCCTGAAGCGATGACAGTCAGCTATTATGCTCAAAAATATGGTTGAAGCAAAGGGCGCAGTCTATCCCAACACAAAAATTTGAGCGCAAGGAGTGTTAAGACAATTTTGTAAATCAGCCGGAAACGCTGTTCTGACAGATTCCGGACCAGAATGCGTTTTCCCATGTACGTGCCGAGGATTACCGCCAAAATCATACCGATGATCAGTGTGCCATATTCCTGAAACGGGAATTGCCAGATCACACCAAACGCCACAATTTTCATCAAGTGTGTGACTAACTGGCAAGCCGCCTGGGTGGAAACCACAGATTCTCTGGAAAGTGGTTTTTCCAGAAAAAAAGGCGCCAGCAATGGACCGGCACCGCCTGCGATCATGGAAAAAAATCCACACAAACCACCTGCCAACACAAATTCTCTTTGGGGATGTCGCCAGACAAACCGGCGGAAGGGAAAATAAACTACAAACAGAATGAATCCCCCAATGAACAATTTGATATAAACCACATTGGTTTTGCCAATCATCAACAGTCCCAACGCGCCCAAAGGAATCAGTCCAACGCAATATTCAGCGACATATCGCCAGTGGATGGAGCGGAATAAAAAGAGGGATCTGGAAGAATTACTGGCCAACTGGACCACGCCATGCACCGGGAGAACAATCCAGTAATCCATGTACATGAGCATGATCGCGATCAGAGTGAGTCCACCGCCCATACCGACCACGCCTGAAAGCAGGGAGGTTCCCCAGGCCGCAACCATGCTGAGCAGGTCATAAACCCATGAATCAGCTATCATGGGATGATCCATCCAGAGCAGGAGTCGGATTGATGGGGGTTTTTCCACGGGGGATGCTGATGGTCACACACATCTGTTCAGTAGAATTTTGATTGACCTGACATTGACCATCCTGAACCTGAAGGGCCAGATGCACAAAAGGCATGTAAAGCATGGATAATCCGTAATTATCCAGGGGCTGTCTCATGAAGGTATCAAAGTCGAGGGGATCCGCATGAATCTGCTGAATGAGTGGGTCCAGGTCAAAACCGATACGCAGAAAAATGTGGTTGTTTTCAACATCACCTTCAACAGCAAATACTACATTGATGTCCTGTGTTGCGACCAGCGTGAATAAATGCTCCAGCACATAAGTGATGGCTGTTTCAAAGAGCAGGGAATCGGCCAGTACGGCTACAGGATGTCGGGGGAGTGCAACTTTCAGGTTCAAGGGGGCTTCGGGGTGCCGGGTTGTGAAACCGGCAATGCCGTCATGGACGCATTGCTGAAGGAGGAGTTCCTCCAGTTGTGGTTTCAATGTGCCTCGTTGCAATTTGTGAATGTGGAGCAGTAATTCTGAAAAGCGGAAGGTCTGTTCCAGATAAAAATCCGTATGGCGCTGAAAATCATATTGATTCAAGGATCCCTCAGTTGCCATGGATTTCAAATGATTCCAGGCATCAATCATTCTGACACTGTCCCGGAAATAATGAATCAGTGAATAAAAAACGCCCTCACGTTCCTGGGCATATTTTACACTCTCCTGAAGGCGTTCAGAAAGTTGCCGGATTTCATCTTCATATTGTTTCAACCGTCCCAGAAGTTCGGGTGAAGACTGTCGGGCCATATTGTCCTGACGCCGCACGGACCCCAGGCTTGTTTCAAGAAAAACTTCGAGTTGGTGGACAAGCTGGTGCAGAAGATCTTTGGAAAAATCAGAAATTTCGATCACATCCGAAGCGACTTCCACAAAGCCAAGAGGCATCTGGTTGACATCGACGAGAGGGATCATTTGAATCTGGACAATTCCCTGTTTTAAATAACTGTCCAGTTCTTTGAAATAAGTGGTGTTGGAGTTTTCTTTGTGATAGAGGAAGGGCTGTTTTTGTTGAAAGACATGACGTGCGAGTTGATTGGAATCCACTGCGAGTGACGGAAGAGTGATTCTTTTTTTAGGGAAATGCTCATAGTGCCAGTTATTGAAATAAACCCGTACAGAGACGAGCGGATAAATTTCCGGTAAACCAAACATGAAAACCCGGACAAGATCCTGCGTGAGGGTTTTGCCACTGGATTGCCCCCGGATCTGATGCAGTTTTGACAGCAGTTTATAAAAATTTTGTAATAGCTCCTGTGGGTTGTTCATGATCGATCCTCTCATTGTCCATAAACATGAAAACCACCAATAATCATTGGCGGACGATACCTAATTCATCTTCATCAACACAAGTTTTTTATCAGGCTCCAGACTTGCAATGCCCAGTCTGCTGAACCGGGTATGATTACAGCTATAATACAAGGAATGTTATGAAACCAACTCAAGCTTTGCAAACTGTTACCTGCCTTGATTTTGAAGGCGTTCTGATTCCTGAAATCTGGGTTGGACTTGCCCGGCGCACCGGGATTGAGCAACTCAAACTGACAACACGTGATATCGTCGATTATGATGAACTGATGCGTTTACGGCTTAAAGTTCTCGATGAACACAATCTCACACTGAAAGACATTCATGAAGTGGTCAAAACAATGGATCCTCTTGAAGGCGCACTGGATTTTCTGACCTGGTTACGTCAACGGACAGAAGTGATCATTTTATCAGATACCTTCAGGGAATTTGTCGCGCCGTTGCTGGCAAAACTGGGGTATCCTACTATTTTCTGTCATTCGCTGATTCTTGATGACAATCTGAAAATCATCAATTACCAACTGCGCCAGAAAGACCAGAAACGTCATGCGGTTAAAGCGTTGAAAGGCCTCAATTATCAGGTTGTTGCCTCGGGGGATTCCTATAATGACCTCAGTATGCTGGAAGAAGCTCATGCCGGGATCTTTTTTCAACCCACTGAAAAAATCACCAGGGAATATCCTCAGTATCCAGTCACCCGGAATTATGAAGAACTCAAGGCTCGACTCTCTGAGGCCGCTGGACTGAACCACTAACTCAAACCAATTTTTGCTTCAATTTATGAAAAAGGAATGATGTCAGATCACTCGGTCTTGATGGCATTGCTCACCGCAATTGTGGGGACATTGATTGTTCTGTTGCTGTTCAATCGCCAGTTGAAACGCGAAGTACATGCCCGCACAATGCGTATTTCAGAAATTTATAAAGATCTTCAGATGAGCGAAGCCAAGTATCGTTCGCTGTTTTCTGAAAATCACGATGCGATCCTGTTGATTGACATTGATGGACTGAATATCATGGATGCCAATGAGGCCTCAGTCCGGCTTTATGAGTATTCCAGAGAAGAATTACTTAATCTAAATATTCTCCAAATCAGTGCTGAACCTGAAGAGACAAAGATTGCGCTGGAAAATGCCGCCACAGAAACGGGACGGTTTGTGCCCTTGCGCTGGCATCTGAAAAAAAACGGGGTTCGGTTTCCGGTAGAAATATCTCTCATTCCATTTCGCTGGAATCACCAGCAGGTAGTGTGCGCGGTGAATCGGGACATCACGGATCGGATCCGGTATGAAGAAGAAATGAAAATAGCCCGGGAATATGCCGAAAAAGCCAATCAACTCAAATCCCAGTTTCTGGCAAATATGAGCCATGAAATCCGGACACCGATGAATGTGGTGCTGGGCACTGTGGAATTGCTCTCCAGAAGCCATACCACTCCTGAGCAAAAAGAATTTTTAAAGACCATTGAGCAAAGTGGAAATCATCTGCTCGAAATCATCAATGCCATTCTAGATCTCTCGAAACTGGATTCTGGAATAGAGTTGCATGAAACCGTGTTTGATCTGCATGAATGTGTCAGTGCGACACTGCATATGCTCAAAGCCCAGGCTGATAAAAAAAATATTCCGATTGTGTACCGGTTCGGGGCCCACGTTCCCCGCTACATCACAGCCGATCAGACCAGGGTTCGCCAGTTGCTACTCAATCTGGTGGGCAACGCTGTCAAGTTCACCAACACGGGAGAAATCGCGGTTGCCATTATTGTGCAACAACAGCAACAGGACAGGGTGGAACTCCAGTTTTCAGTCAGTGATTCCGGCATCGGGATTCCTGAAGATAAAATCAGTTTATTGTTCAATCCCTTCACTCAGGTAGATTCATCGCTGACCAGGCAGTACAGTGGAACAGGTCTGGGGTTGGCCATTTCCAAACGACTGGCGGAAGCCATGGATGGAAAAATATGGGTGGAAAGCGAACAGGGGAAGGGGTCCATTTTCTTTTTCTGTATCCAGGTCAAGATTCCGGAAACGGTGTTGATCTCCAAAATAACTGAATCAACGGTTGAGCCGGAAGCCAATAATGAGGATATGGTTACTGAGACCATGCGGATTCTTGTGGTGGAAGACAATCCGGATAATCAGACGTTGATTCATCATTTTATCACACTGGCAGGATATAGCGCGGAGTTTGCCGGCAATGGAAAAGAAGCGCTTGAGGCTGTTTCAGGCACCAACTATGATCTGGTGTTGATGGATATTCAGATGCCTGAAATGGACGGATTGGAAGCGACTCGACAGATTCGACAACGGGATCCTGAAAATCCGAAACCATATATTGTGGCCATGACTGCTCACGCAATGGTTGAGCATGAGCGTCAGTGTATTGAAGCCGGAATGAATGATTATCTCAACAAGCCTCTCACCATTGAGTCAATTCAAAAAATCATTCATAAATATCAACAAAAAATAATGGTTCGTCCCTGAATGTCCCAGTCTGTTAAAAAACTCCATATACTGACCAATTTCATTTGCCTGCCTTGCGGAAAACACCATCGTTTTGAAACGGGTGTTGATATTTCATTGTATCTGGATCTGCCCAATGATGGAACGTGGCATGAACTGATTGATCAGATGCCAGAGTTTGTTGAATTGCTGGAGCAGGATGAATTTATGATGCCGTTTTTTCTGAGGTTCCTCCAAGAACATGAAGAGCATGACATTCGTTTTCTCAACACCTTGGTTCATGATATGAACGATCTTGTGGAATTGAGACAACAGCATCTCGAGCAAATGATCAGGACTTATGAAACCTGGCAACAGGTGCAGTCACAGTTGACTTCCCTGCATATTCAGGCAACGGCTAAATCGTTGCATTTCAATGTAAAATTATCGGCGTCTCCTGTTCGTTATTCCTTCAGACAAATTCGGGAATCGTGATTTTCAGCGTCATGCCCTGCCCCTGTTCACTTTCAATCTCCAGAGAGCCACCCAGTTCTTCTACGGCAACCTGCACCGCATTCATACCAATTCCCCGTCCTGAGAGATCGGTGACTTCCTCCGCTGTGCTGAACTCCGGAAGCATCAGAATTTTCCAGAGTTCTCCCTTGGCGCTCAATGATTCAATCTGTGCCTGATCCACGATGTTCTGCTGTTTCGCTTTTTTCAGGATGTTCTCATAATTCAGTCCCTGTCCATCATCAGAGAGATGAATCATCAACTGATTGTTTTCTGTGAAAGCGTAAAACTGAATCAGCCCTGTCTCCTCCTTGTCTTGCCGCAATCGGTCTTCAGGCAGTTCAATTCCATGGTCCACAGAATTGCGGATCACATGGACCAGCGGAGCGCTCAGGGCTTCAAAAATCTGCTTTGAAACCAGAATGTTGTCACCAGTCGCCAGGAATTTCACTTTTTTCCCCAAAGTTTCACTCAATCTGCGAATTTCATCATTCCACCCCTTGATCATGGCTCGCAAGGGCAGAGTTTCCAGTTGATTCACCAGTTGACGTAGCTGTTCAAGGTTTTCTGTTTCTGCCGCCTGTTTCAGCATTTGGAAGCGTTCAGGAGAGAGCACAATACCTGTCAACCTTGCTTTCAAATCATCACTCATGCTGTCCAGTAACATGTGAGCGGAATTCATGTGTTTTGCCAGTTCCTGTCTCATATGAAAATATTTATCAGTGTTGCTTTTCTGTTGCCGGACATCTTTCAGATAATCTTCCAGATGATGGGCAAGATCCTTGATTTCAGTGAGTTCAAACATGCCGCAACTGCCTTTGAGACTATGAATATCACGAACCAGTTGAGTCATGAACTCTGAAGCAGGCTGATTGCCACTGTCCATATATTTCTCAAATAGGCTCAACTGATACAGCGATTCATCCATCAACTGTAAGACATTGATATACGCATCAGGATTATCATATATTTTTTGCATAACCCGGCGCTCTGTTTCGAGATGTTCACTTTTTCGGGACAAGGCCAGTTTTTCCGTGATATCCTCCAGTCCGATATCAACCGCGAGGATATCACCTGCCGGGCTAAAGCAGGGGTAATAGGACAAAACCAGAGTCTGTGTTTCCTGTTGAGCGTTAATCAGGGTGGTCTGATGCGGGAACAATTCCGCGATTTGTTTGAAATCCATCAGGGTGTCTTCATAGAGCAGGGGATAAACCTGTACCCAGTCTTGTTTGGCAGTGAGATCATTTTGAAACATCAATTCATGAAACGGCTGTCCAGCGATACGGCTCACGTTGAAATATTTCATGAATTGTGTCGAAAACTCATTGGTGATGTTTCCATCCCTGTCCACTTTGACCAGGCCCTGAGGGGTGTGCTGAAGCACTTCACTGAGGCGGCGGGTGATCATCTGCAGGCGTTCTGATGATTCTCTGAACAGGAGCTTCCATAAACGGGGGGTTTTATTGACGACCTCCATGAAAAATTTTCGTTCAATCCTCAACACTCTGCTGAAGGTGAGGGTTCTGACAGTTGCGGAGGCCTTGAATTCGCCGCGCAAACAGGACATTTCGCCAAAGCATTCATTGCGTCCCCTCACAGCGACCAGTTCATTGTTGACATAAATTTCCACGTTGCCTTCTTCCAGATAATACACAGCATCCGCTGTTTGATCCTGTGTGAGCAGATTCATCCCCGGTTTCACGAGGCGTTCCTGCATTTTTTGCGCAAGCCCCAACAAATCAATGGGTGCCAGTTCTTTGAATAAGGGCACATTTTTCAGCAGTTCGACTCTGGCGTTCTGTTTTTTGAGTTCATCCTCACGTTTGATGTCATTGAGTTGAACCATATTGGCCAGGACCGAACCATACCGCTGGGTAATCTGATGGAGTTTCTGCTGAGATTCATCATCCAGTAAATCCGTATGGTTTGCCATTTCCTGCTGAATTTTCTCCCATAAATCTCTAATATTTTCGGGCAGTACCAGCCCGTTTTTTTCAAAAGCCATAATTCGGTTTGCCTCCATTCAGGGCGTGTTTGTTTCTGGATAGTCCCGGAATAATACGGGAATCATCACAGAATCAATGACAAGATGAGTTCCTTCTTCATTCAACCGATCCAGCAGTAAAAACCTGGGCATATCGGCCAGTAAAATTTCACCATGAGAGGTGGTTTGTACCAGACAGGACTCATCGGCATCCAACCATACCCCATCCCTCAGCATGGTGTCCTGACGTCCATTATTCAAGGCAATGAGGGGCAATTCATTTTTTAAAAATTGAATCTGAAGTCCACGCATCGGGGTTCTTTCACATTGAAGGTAGCATTTATCCCAACGAGACTCGACATAGTATTCGACATAGTAACGCCCAATTTCCGGTTCGTAGTTCAAATTGGAAACAAACTGTTCAAAAACCTTGCCTTCAATGCGTTGGTTTTTCAGGCTCCATTGCTGATTTCGATCCACAAAAATAAATTCATAATACCAGGACATGATTTTTTGTGGATCGAAAGCACCCGAATGTCTCAGTTCACGTGCCATGGGGATTGGGAAATACATCCCGCCAGGCAGTTGGTCTTTGAATTGAAACAATTGATGAATGACGTGTTGAACGGCAGAATCGTCCAGCATTCCGTTGACAGCCAGAGTGTCCCGATGTGATGCAATGGCTAAATCCAAAAAACGCTCTTCCTGTAGAAAAAACAGAAAAATGTCATGCTGACGTAGAATATCAATGGTTTCCCTGATATCCATAGCTTTATACCTCCCTATCGTGACATGTTAAACCCCAAGGTTCATCATCTCGTAAAATATTTACTTCTGAATCGTTATCTTAAAATTGACAAAATCTGTCCTAAAAAGCAAAAATATCATGAGTCCTTCATCGTAAACACGAAGGGAGGATGGCCTTATCCCAAATTTTAACAGTTTTTGAACCATGTCTCATTTTTTTTGCAGAAAAATATTGATCTGGATAACAGGAATCACACTGTTCAGTTATATGTCTGCACAAGCCCAGAAGTCACCAGAAATCTCAGAAAATTCTGTAGAGTTTTTTGATCAGGATCCGTTTGAATCGTCCAAATCCAATTCTCCAACGGATCCATCTCTCGGGTTGGAAGAAGATCCGTTTGCCACGTCACCTGAAAAAAGTGAGCCATCCCCTGGTTTTGAGGAAGACCCCTTCACCAAACAACCCGCAAGCAATACGCCACCATTATTACCCAAACCTGATTTGCCGGAGGACAAGAATCAAAGTCCATCGGTTTCCAAAGATACGGGTCTGGCTGGAACACCAACGGAATATACGCCAAGATTTTCATTCAGTCACAAATACCGTGTATTGGGCGGGTTTACAGAAACGCATGGTCTGATTTCTATTGAAAACCAGGATTTTATCATCAAGGAACTCCGTCTGATCACATCCTATCAGCAAACAATCCGTATCCGAACGTCAGCAAATTTTTATAACTATGTCCGGATCAATGTAACATTCGCTCAGAATTATGACACCCATAACCAACAATATGTCGATAACCAATCGGCTTTGAGGGAAATTTATTTCAATTATCAATTTGATGAACATCAGATTCGTGCGGGTTCTCAGGTCTTTCGTTTGGGCAAGGTCGATTTCGACAGTGTCATTGATAATCTGAATCCAACCAACTTCAATATCCTGAACACGCTGGATCCTGATTCAGGAAAAAAATCCCTGACCGCAATACGTTACAATTGGTACAAGCATAAACGGTCCTTCACCGTTTATCTGGATCCGCTCCAGCAAAAAACGCCGGGTATGGAATATACTGATTTCCGGGACGATTCGCAAAAGCGTGAGCGGGGTGAGCGTCCGGACAGCAAATCGTTCATCCGGGATTATTTTGGACTGCAATATGAATGGCTTGGTCACTGGGACACGCGTATTTCATTTTTTCACTGGTTTGACACGGACAATGACATTTCATGGGAATATATCCGTAACGCACAGGAAGATGATCAATTTTTGGTGGGCAAAAACGCCCTAACTCATTTTGTGGAAACTTTTTATGAAAAAGAATCCATCAGCAATTTTGCTACGCTGGAGACAGACACCACCTTTGGCAGTTATGTCTGGAAATTTGAAGCAGGGTTGTTTGACCGAAAAAACTTTTATCACCTCAATCGTCTTCATTCTGATTATCTGATTTTTGATACAGTCCGTGTGCCTTATGTGGCATCCTCCACCTCCATCGAACGACTGTTTTCCAAGTTATTTCTCATGGGGATTGTTTCATATCGTCATTTGTTCGGGGTTCCTGAAGACACGCATATTCTGATGTTTGAAAATTATGAAGCCCCGCTGGATCAGAAACGGGATCTGGAACGCTTTCAGATGACAGGCGTATTGATCTGGGACATGACCAGTCAATGGAAAGTGAATCTGGCAGGATTTCAGAGCACACCGTTTGCTGTCAAGGGCGTGATGAACAATTGGATCTGGAATCGACAGGAATATAATTCTCAATGGCAGATCAAACTCCTTCATGGAGAAACAGATGAACAAAAAATGTTGAATAAAAAAATCTTTTCAAATCAGTTTTTTGTTGTTTATCAACGTGTTTTTACAGAACTTTAAAAAAACGGGTTTTTCAGCGCTCGTTCCTTGGATTTACTGAGTGTGGAAGGCTGGAAAAAATGTTGCGTCTTTCCTTGAATTAATTATTCTCCAAACGATCCGGTCATTATAACTACTTGTGTTCAAGGGGGCTTCGTGTCTGAAATAAGTACTACATTAATCAAGCAGACTCAAACCGCACGGCAGGCCTCAACCCTGCTGGGCATACTTTCAGATCAGCAAAGAAACCAGGTGCTTCTTGCTATCGCCGAACAGTTGAGACAGCATACTGCGGATATTATCAGCGAAAATCAAAAAGATCTGGAGCACGCCCAAACCATGGTTCACGAGGGCAAACTATCCCAGAGTTCGTATCAACGATTGATTCTGACACCCAAAAAAGTCGAACAGATGGCGCAAAACATGGAAAGTGTCGCCAAACTTTCGGATCCCTTGGGCAAGATCCAGATGGCTACGATGCTGGATGACGGACTTGAACTGTATCGTGTGACGTATCCCATCGGTGTGATATTGATTATTTTTGAATCAAGACCTGAAGTCATGATGCAGATCACTGCCTTGACCCTCAAATCAGGCAATGCCGCCATCCTCAAGGGCGGTACAGAAGCAAGATATTCCAACCGGATTTTATATGATCTGATTCAACAGGTGCTGAAGCGCTTTGAGTATATTCCTGAAGGGGCAGTGAATCTGGTGCAAACACGTGAAGAAATCGCTGAACTCGTTCAACTCAGTGAGTGGATTGATCTGATTATTCCGAGGGGGAGCAATTCATTGGTGCAACATATTCAGGCGCATTCAAGAGTTCCAGTGTTGGCACATGCGGATGGCATTTGCCACGTGTTCCTCGATGAATATGCTGAACCACAAAAAAGCACATCACTGGTGATTGATGCGAAAACTGAATATCCGGCGGTTTGTAACGCAATGGAAACGTTGTTGGTACACACCGGTTTTTCATCTGCAACTCTCGCATCAATTTTACAAAAATTGCAGGAGGCTAATGTCGAATTGAGATTGTGTGAAGCGACCATGAACCGACTCAACCTTCAGGAATTAAAACCATGTGTGAAAGCGACAACAGAGGATTGGCAAACGGAATATACCGATCTGATTCTGTCCGTCAAAACGGTAGGATCTTTACAGGAGGCGATTGATCATATCAATCTGTATGGGTCAAAACACACGGACTGTATTGTGACTGAAAATGCTGAAAATGCTGAAAAATTTATGAATACAGTCGATTCGTCCAGTGTCTTCTGGAATGCGTCAACGCGATTTGCGGATGGCTTTCGTTATGGTTTTGGTGCGGAAGTCGGCATCAGCACCAGCAAGACTCATGCGCGAGGTCCTGTGGGACTGGATGGACTCGTGATTTATAAATACAAACTGTATGGAACGGGGCAATGTGTGGCAACATACAATAAAGGAGGAAAGCCTTATCGTCATACCACTATTGACACAACCAGTTCTTCCTGGAAATTTCCCTCACAACCATAAGCGGTCTATCAATTTTACGGATAAATTATGAATCACACCATTCCACCACTGACAGAAAGTCAGTTTCCCACCCAGGAAGAGATTGATCATCTCCGGCACAAGTTTTTTGTGGGACCCGGAGATGATGAGATCTTTCGTAAATGGGGGCACCTTGCCATGGAACTGGCACTGGAATGGTTGAAAAATCCGGAACAGAAAAAAATTCATGCGGATATTTCATTGCCGGAGCTGGCAAATGTATTTCGTGATATTCATATCCCGTCCCTCGGTTCTGAAATTGAGCAGGTGTTTGAGGAATGCCGCAAAACCATTCTGGAAAATTCTGTCAGAGTCAACAATCCCCGCTATATCGGGCATATGACAACCGCTATTCCCTGGTTTTCAGTGGTGGTGGATATTTTGATCACGTCCATTAACCAGAACCAGGTCAAAATTGAAACCGCACTGGCGTCATCCTATGTGGAACGGCAAACCCTGGGATGGCTGCATCATATGATTTATTCTTTTCCTGATAAATTTTATGAGGAGACCATTCAACTGCATACCATTGCGTTGGGTAACATTACCAATGGTGGAACGATGGGGAATCTGACAGGTTTGGCGGTCGCTCGTGAAATCAAATTTCCGGGAATCAGGGAAAAGGGTGTGTATGAAATAATTCAGCAATCAGGTTATAAAGGCGTTGTGGTGCTGGCTTCTCAACGCGTCCATTATTCTCTGAAAAAAAGCATCGGAATTTTAGGCTTCGGCGAAGCGTCAGTGATTACCATTCCAGTGGATTCCCACAATCACATCCGGCTTGATCTTCTTGAACAGAAAATTAAGGAACTTCGGGAACAGAACATCGCCATCCTGGCTTTGATCGGTATTGCGGGCACTACAGAAACAGGAAATATTGATCCACTGAAAGAAATGGGAGCCATTGCTCAAAGAGAAAACATATGGTTTCATGTAGATGCGGCATGGGGCGGTGCATTACTGTTGTCCAATGATCTCAAAAACCGGCTTAGTGGAATTGAGATGGCAGACTCTGTGGTGATAGATGGACATAAATTATTTTATCTACCTCTTGCACATGGTGCTGTATTGTTTAAAAACAAACAGTCACTCAATACATTACGACACAACGCAAATTATATTATTCGAAAAGGTTCGGTCGATCTCGGTCGAACTTCTTTGGAAGGTTCCAGACGATTCAATGCGCTGAAACTGTGGTTTTCGCTTAAAATTCTGGGACAGGATGGCTACAATGTATTGCTGAAAAAATCACTAAGACTCACTGACTTGATGAAACACTTGATTGATGAGTCCCCTGATTTTGAAAGGACCAGTGAGCCAGAAATCTGTATTCTGACATATCGTTATGTGCCAATCCAGTGGAGAGAACAGATTAAGGACAGTCTTAAACGGAAGGATCAAAAAAGCCTGTTGGTGCTCAACAATAAACTGAATGATCTCAATGTGGAACTTCAAAAACGGCAGCGAGAAGCCGGACAGAGCTTTGTTTCAAGAACAAGGTTGGAATCAGCAGGTTATGCTCACGAAATTGTCGTGTTACGCTGTGTTCTGACAAACTTGCTCACACGATCCCAGTTTTTAAAAGAAATTCTGGAAGAGCAGCGAAGTATCGGTCAACAAGTGTTCAAAGAGATCACCTCAGGCATCAATATTGCCGAATCTGTTGAAACGGGTGATACTTTTGATTTTTCCATAACGCAGTGAGGAGAATCCCTCACTCCCTCTTTTCAATCATTCAACGAACGAGGATACCATGAGAATAATATTGCTAGGGCCCCCGGGATCTGGAAAAGGCACTCAGGCGCAGAATATCATGAAGGAATTTCATATTGTCCAGTTGTCAACAGGAGACATGCTGAGAGCCGCGGTCGCCTCAGGATCTGAAATCGGAAAACAGGCGAAAGCCGCCATGGAATCAGGACTTCTGGTTTCTGATGAAATCGTGGTTGGTATTATTCGTGAACGGATCAAGCAACCAGACTGTCAAGCCGGGTATTTACTGGATGGTTTTCCCCGAAATGTTGCCCAGGCTGAAAAGCTGGACGAAATGCTGAAAGCCAACGGACAAAAAATCGATCAGGTTGTATCTCTCGAAGTTGATGATGAGACCGTTGTTCGCCGCATTTCAGGACGGTTGGTACACACGGCCAGTGGCAGAAGTTATCATATTGACTTCAATCCTCCCAAGGTTGCGGGTAAGGACGATGTTACAGGGGATGATCTGATTCAACGGTCAGATGACAATGAAAACACGGTTCGCGACCGACTGGCGACATATCACCGTCAAACAGCGCCTCTGGTTGAGTATTACACGAAGTGCGGTTGTCTGACACAAGTGGATGGAATGTTATCTCCAGACAAAGTGTATGAAAATATTGCGAAAGCACTTCGATAACACATAAGAGGATTCACCATGGCTTTAGGAAATCTTTTTGCGAAAAAACCTGTAAAGGCAGCTCCTGTCAAAGCTCCTGTTGCTGACGATGAGCAGGAGTCGCTGGAACGGGGCTTGCCATCCCTGTTCACAAAAGGGATTCAAATGCAAAAAGAACGTGAAGATCTGCTGAGAAAAAGCCTTGAGGATGGTATGGCTTTTTTTCAGGAGTTCAATAACGCACGTCTAAAACTGGCGTTTGAATCATTCACGGTTGATATGAAAAAAGCCTTGTTTGAAGTCCTTTTTTTCCTGCATGTGAATGATCCCAAATATTCTGAGGTGAAATTTACCGGGGTTGAAGTAGAGCATGTCTATGGTATCACCAGAGAACATGAGTATGAGGCCTCAGCTAATTTATATCTCGAAGGTGCCCCTCATGGCGTTGAGGGGATTGAAGAACTTCCTGAAGTATTCAGAGCGGAATTTTTTGAATTTATTCAGAAAGAATTCGGGACACGCCCCAGTGCTTCGGATGTCAAGGATTTCTGTCCATTTGTCAGCATTTCATCGTTAGGCTCAGTCGGGACTGTCGGTCATAAACCCATATCATCTGATCTGGACATGCAGGTGCAGTATGAAATGGAGCCTTTCCTGATTGATCCCTCGAACTGGGATGATGACAAACTTACAGAAGCCCTGAAAAGAGAAATTCAATACTGGATGCAACTCATCCGGGTCAAAAAGAAAGTTCCCGCGGAACAACTGAAAAACCCCAAGGTGCAACAGGAACTTCAGCGAATGGCCAAAGAACAGGTCAAAAAGAATTTTCCACAGTTGTATCAATATTTGTTAGCCAAAACCGCTGATTACCGCAAAGATCTGATGACGCCCAATGGTCCGAAAATTCGGCAATTGTTGCTCCATGAAATGATGGAACTCATCAAACGGAGCAACCGTCGGGAAAAAGGTGAAAAATTTTTGCAGGCAAAACAGGAATTACTGAAAAAAAAGGCATTGACTGTCCAGGATTACATTCAAAAGAAATATCCTCATGCGGAAATTTACCTGTTTGTCTGTGACAATGAACTGTTCAGGAAGGGCTATCACGGAACCACACTCGAATCCAAAGAAGCATCAGGTTCCGCTTACGAGCATATTTTGTCCTATGATGTCCTGATGCCGGGAATTCAGTTCACACCGATGGTACCCTCCCATTTTGTGCTACCCAAGGTCATGAATGATTCCTCGGAATTTTATGATAGAACCATGGACTACATCAGATTTAATGTTGTTTCCTTATACAGTCAGGCATCCCGCAGACTTGCGAATCTGGGGGCCACTCCCAGGTTGCCTTTACAGTACATCCTGAGTCATGGCGGAGCAATCTACTGGGAAGCCTTCAAAGCTTCTTCCGGAAATCTTGCCAAAGCCCTGTTGAATTTATTCAGAATTGAAATGCTGCACGAACCAAAATTTTTAATCATGATTATTGAAATGATTAAAAATCCTACGGTTCTGGATCAGTTTATTGAAAACCCACCCGATGACGTAAAAACAATCCGTCAAACAGAATTTGGATTGTGTCCCTGGGAACTGGTGGAAATGGAGCAAACGCATAAATTGCTGATCAAGGACCCCTGGTGGTTGAAATACAAGGCCTTGAAAATCGCTTTTGGTGAATTGCAGTACCTGAAGGAAGATGATCGCAAACGGATTTCTAAAATCATTGATATTTGTTTTGGCCTGCATGTCAAAGTTTCCGAAGTTTTTATCAAGCCCGGAGACACACGAAAATTTGAAACTTATCGTGAACAATTTCTAATTGATTTTCTACGACGCGCCTTTCCTGAGGGATCTCCCCAACGCAAATTTCTGGAACATGTCAACATGGGAGAAACCAAGGCTGTTATTGAATATGAAAATGAAATGCGATATTTGTTTGAATCCTGTATTGAGCGGGTATTGGACATTCAGAACAGGCATGGTCTGCCTGATGACAGCAACCAGAAAGAGTTTGAAATCTGGTATCATTATTATCAGAAAAACTTTGAACCACCGCCCAACATGGTCAGAAAGAGTATCCTGCATCACTTGAAGGTTCCACGTTTGCGCCTTCAGGCCGGGTTCAACCCCAATACGAAAATGTGGACTTTCCGTTCATTGCAGACAGAAAGTAAGCTGGGGAAACGATTTGATACGTTTGGGGTTCTGGATCATTTGCCGGATGAGGTCGATTTGATCGTGAATAAAAGTTTCACGTATGGTCTGGCAGACACGATTCTTAATTCATATTATGGTTATGTGAACAAAGGATCGCTGAAAGAACAGAAAACGGTGCTTGAATTTGATTCCTCAAACATGAAGTATGGAGATCCCACTGACCAGCGTCTGGCTTATGTGCGCCCGGATAACGTTGCCCGTCTTGCTGATAAAATCACGGAGTTCTTTTATTACCGGACATACCATTACATGGATTCTGTCAGTGTTCCCAAACATTACCTCGAAGTGTTTTTTCTACTGCATTTCATGCGATTTGGGCGACTATCCATTCTTTATCGGGATAATTTGACAAACTGGTATCTGGATGAATTTGATATCAAGGATTTAAAAATCATGGCCAATCAACTGAACGGTAACTATCAGCATACCTTCAAAGTCAAAGCATTCCATCAGGTTGTGGCCAAATTTTTAAAAGATCACAACATTGATCTGACAGATGAAAAAGTAAAAACCACTTTCTGGTTGAATCCCAACAGTGCCCTCACAACTCATGCCGCAAACAAGGTAACAGCTAAAGAAGATGATTTGTCCGCAGCCTTCAAAAGCGCGATTTATAAGGTTCACACCAGAAAATCTGAATAAAAAACCTTGCATCTCCAAATAATTTTCTGTAGACATCGCTCCTTAATTTCTGACCTTTTTTGGGGTGTCGCCAAGCGGTAAGGCAACGGGTTTTGATCCCGTCATTCGAAGGTTCGATCCCTTCCACCCCAGCCATCTTCCCTACTTTCTGCCACGTTATACCTGATGACAAATCAGGAATCCTCTTCTTTGAAATATTCACAGTGGCGTCCTATCGGCGTGTGTGATCAGGGAACTCCCAATACTCAGAAAGCCAAGATTTTCTCCCAAAGTGATTTCAGTGCCCTGCAAGCTCCCGGAATTGACCGGAACACCTGGCAACATCACAAAAACGTTCTGAAAATTATTCACAAATATGCAAAGGATGTCGCACAAATCTCTCCTTTGACCCAAAAAATGAAACAGCCAGTCGTCAAGGATATCAAACTTGTTGGCATGGTCCTTGATTTCAAAAAGACTCCCGGACTGAATCAGGAATCACAGGAGGGCAAGGTTCAACTGTTTCAGGTGTCTTTTGAAGACGCAGGACAAAAAAAATCCCGGTTTTCGTTGAAGTTGATTCTTATATCACTGGGTATTTTTTTATGCCTGATACTTGCTCTTATGATTCACTCAATAGACTGGACGCGATCTCGAGTCGTCTCATCACAAACCGTGATATGTGACCCCAGACAGCCTTCTTATAAGTATCTCAACCAATTGAAAGAGCATCAGGAATTGATGCGGTTGATTTTGAAACAAGTTTGGAGTCATGTTCCATACAATCATCAAGCTTGTCTAAAGAATACAAACAAAACAGAGGACATCGAATTGCAATTGATACAATGTTATCACCAATTACAACAAAACAATTCAGCATTGATGCCCGACCAGGAACTACAAGCGATTGGTAATTGCGTTTATAATCTATGTTCGCATGCACCAGCATCTTTACGTTCAGTGTGTCAATGATAGAGTTGTGTGAAAAACCATGTGACATCCAAAAAATATTTTGTTAATGCTATAAAATATGGGTTGAGTCTGAATTTCCTTAAGGACATAAATTTCAAATCAATGAACTCGTGCACAGTCGTCTCCATGCCATTGAATGCTGTTTGGGACTTTTCACACTACTCCAACTTCTAACATTGAATAATCAGCCATGCGAATACATTATTTTATCCTCATCAATTTATCCCTGATCTTAGTGCTTGTGGGATGTGCACCTAAACCAGCAGAAAACCTTGAAATTCTAAAAAAATCTCGCAGATGTGAGGAGTGCAATCTGCAAAATGTAAATTTGAGTGGATTGGATTTGGCCGGAATTTTTCTGAAACGCTCAGATCTTACCGGCGCAAATTTACAGGGCGCTTTTATGCAGGGCGTTAATCTGTCTCGCTCTAAACTGACAAATGCCAACCTGATTGAAACCAATCTGGCAGGGGCAGATCTTCAGGGGGTTAATTTTTATAAAGCGGATATGGAAAATGCCATTTTAACAGGATCTGATTTAGGCGGTGCCAATCTGGCGGGTGCCCGGTTGAAAAATGCCAATCTTCAATACGCAAACCTGAAAGGCGCTGAACTGGCTATTTCTAATCGTTCAACGCAATCGCCAACAACCATGGTTGGCACAACCCGCGAGTCTGTGATGAACGCAAATCATCTTGAGGGCGTGGATCTTGAGGGTGCTGACTTGCAAGGAGCCAATCTGGAAGGTGTGAATCTGGAAGGTGTGAACCTCAAGGGTGCAAATCTCAGTAAAGCGATCTGGATCAATGGCAAAACATGCGGTGAGGGATCCCTTGGGGAATGCCTGCAATAAGGCATTCCCTCATGAATTATAGTTGAATGATCTTTGCGTCTGCAAACATGGGATTTTTCTTTTCAATCGTTTTAAGATTTTTTCTGGCCTGTTCTTCTGTTTCAAAAAATCCGACTCGTGTTCTAAAGGTCAACTGACCTGTTTCAGCATCCTGCCGTTGCGAAATGTAGACAAAGTAATTTTCGCTATCAATAGTAGTCAAACCACCGATGGCGTTTTCTCTGACCAGATACTGAGGCATTTCAATCATCCATGGTTTGTTCATGGGTGTTCTTAAATCAATAATATCACGGGATAATTCTTTGGCAGATGGTCTGACAGCCCAATACGTGTTAGGGAACAGTTTTTCATCTTTGTAGCGATAATAGATTTCCTGACCCATTAATTGAGCTTCTTCTTCCGTTGTGAAAAACCCGACACGTACACGGTACCAATGTTTACCACGGTGAGGGGTTTCTGTCCGGAAAATATAGGCATAGTATCCATCCATCAAGAGTTTTCTCATCACCTGAATGGCAGTCAGAAATCGTTCTTCTTCAATGGAGGCAATCTGAACGGCATATTTCCCACGTTTTTTACGAGAGAGAATATCCTTGGAATCTGATTTTTCAGAAGCAAATTGAACTTTGAGTTTTTTGCCATCCCAAATCAGATGCCAGTCTTTATTTCCTTTTCCGGAGCGGATGGTATAGTCAATTTTAGACTGATTCTGAATCAAAATGGTTTGCCATGCATTCATGTTGGTATCTTTGGCCGGGTCAATGATCTTCCAGAATTTATCTCCTTTTTCAACAAGAGATGCCAACTCAGGTTTTTCTCCACCCAGGATTTGAACAACCGCATTTTGAGATTCCCGGTCAGTTGACTCTTTCATACTCATCGGTGTGTCAGAAGCAGATTCAGTCACATTTTCCTGAGTGGAATCAGCAGACTGTGAGTGTGCTTCAGTAACAGTCTGAGACACACTCACTGGTTCCGGAGGGAACGCTGCTTCAATATCTGCGGACATCTCATCTTCCCGATGGGGAGACATTTGTACCAGCATAAAAATAATGACTGCCGCAAAAATTACAATCACGGTGCTCCACAAAACAATAACTTTAGATAGCCTGACTTTTTCCATGTCACCCTTTTGATAGAATGGTAAAGAAAGAACGGTGTCTTTCCGGATTACAAATCCTGATAGTCTTCTCCATAACACGGTAAACACGGGATATCAATTTCAAATTGATACCAATTCCTGATTGATATGCGAAGATAAAAACCCTTCGTACCAAATCAGAGCCGTTCTTCAACCATGAGTTATACTAAAATCAGGTTTCAATCCTTATCATGTTCAATAGATGTCAGAAAGATTGAACACTCTTTGAACCAGGATTTTCCTGTCGAACAAAATGACAAGGTTATGTAAAACCATGTCTGAATGGATGATTATCAAGATATAGACCAAATGGATCCTCTACCTCTAAAATTTATCCCCGATCTGTATCGAAGCATCCCTTATTCCTCATCAATGGTTTTTAAAAAAAACTTGTTACATTACTCAAGTCGCCTTAAAACATGCCGCTTCTTCAATATGGTGGGCCTATAGCTCAGTTGGTTAGAGCAGCCGACTCATAATCGGCGGGTCGTAGGTTCAACCCCTACTGGGCCCACTCCCATAAATACAATTCTAGCGGGTTTTTAGACCCTATGAATTCCTGCATAACGAATCGACTACAATCGCCAATCTTTCGTGAGTTACTCAGAGGGAATCGACAACGAATCCAATCGCATATCCGCCGCGGGTATGACCGGAGCCGGGTAAATTCTTTTCTGGCTTTTGCCTGAATCGACCAAAGCCTTTAGGCGCGAAGATTGCTGGATTGAGTTTCGGGTCTTATTAACCGTTGAGTCCTTGTCTGGAATACTATAGTTGATGATAATGTGATCTCATGCAAATTTCTGGTTGCATTGGCATCGACGGGTTTGATATAGAGTATCCAGAAGTCATTATGATTCATTTTTAGCAGGAGTGTGTATGATTACGACCCTGGTCTTTATCGCGGTTCCCGTGAGTGTGATCGGTATTATGGCGTTGTTGTATTTTCAGCTTAAAAACAGTACAAAGCGACTGGAGCAGATTTCACCGCAGACCATTGCACGCCTCATGGATTACCTGGATACCCTTCAACCCTACATGCAAAGATCTCAACTCAATCAACATGACTGGGGATACATGAGTATGATTATCAAACGAATTCTGGATGTCGATGATGGTGATTTTCCTTTTCTGAATGATGAAGAAGAGCGAATTCTGTCCGAGTTTGTCTATGGCAATCGAAAGAATAATGAAATTTTCCGCCAAACCTGTGATGAATTGTGGAAACGGGTTAAAAAATTGAGAAGTGCTATGGATACAGATATTTCCGGATATGGTTATCCGTCTATTCTTTAAGGAAAATTTTCTGTGGCCAGAATTCTGATTTTGGATGATGATGAGTCCGTGGTGACTCAAACAGAACAGATGATACGGAGTTATGGGTATATCCCGCTGGGGATTACACAGCCTGATCGTCTTATGGAGATGCTGAAACAGAATAATGTTGATCTGGTTCTGCTGGATGTTCACATGCCTGAAATGAGTGGTATTGAACTTCTGAAGCAACTCAAACACTCAGTCTCCTACCGAACCATTCCGGTGGTCATGCTCACCAGAGATACTCGTGAGGAAGTACTGGAAGAATGCCTGAATTCAGGTGCCGCCGATTTTATCAATAAACCATTTAGTCCGGTTGTTCTTAAGGCACGATTGCAATCGGCCCTCAACACACTTTCCTTTGTTCGAAGTCAGCAACGCTTGATTGAGGAACAGGAATTCATTACCCAGAAACTACATGAAGAACTGGAAATGGCGGGTGAGATGCAAAGTCATCTCATGCGTTCAGACCCTCTGCCTCCTCACTACAAATCCGCCATGTTTTTTCGCCCTTACAGTCAGGTTTCAGGCGATTTTTATAATCAGCAGGTGACGGATGGCAGTTTGCATATATTCCTTGGTGATGCGACTGGGCATGGTATCACTGCCGCCTTATTGACCATGATGCTTAAAGCCGGATTAAGCTCAATTCCAGCATCAACAAGTCCCGCCAATGTTATGTGGCAACTCAATCATTTACTGAAAAAAAGCATTCCGGGTGGGATGTTTGTGACAGGGATCTATCTTAAAATCAATGCGGATGGATCTCTGGTAATGTGTAATGCAGGGCATCCTCCGTTGCTTGTTTTTCCTGAAAATGGGAATGAACCTGTTATTCTGGATGACAGTGGTGTCGCGTTAGGGATTTTTAAAAATGAAGAAATCGGGAGGTATGAACAGGTTGCCTATCGTTTGAATCCACGGGACAAAGTATTCATTTTTACGGATGGCATCACTGAATATCAACACCAGAAAAAAGAACTGGGTATTCAAGGTGTGACGGATTTTTTATGGAATCTCAGACATCTGGATATCAGCATTATGGTCAATAAATTATCAGGCCTCCTCACGCCAATACGCCCCCAGACCGTGAAAGATGACATGACCTTCTTTGCGTTTGAATATCTGGGCGCATGAGCAATCCCTGTGACAAAAATCAACATTTCGACTGTTCAGGTATCTGTTGTGGCTCAGGATTTTGAATAATTCTTAATCCTTGAAGTGGCTTGCGAACAGCAGATTGTCCTGCTATCTGATGCAACTATTATTCGAGGCCCGGTTTTGGGTGCTTTCCAACTATCATCCGGAGATTCTATGATGAAAAATTTTATTAAAAAATGGGGAGAAATTGTGGTGGATTACCGTTGGGTGGTTCTGGCACTGTCCGTAGTGCTACTAATCGCTTCGATTCTTCCGATGAAAAATCTGTATTTTGACAATTCCAATGAAATGTTTTTTCTCAAAGGAGATATCAATCTGGTCACCTTTGATAAATTTCTGGACCGGTTCGGCGATAGTGAATACCTGCTGATTGGTCTTGAAAGCCGTCCACAGGACAAAAATGTGTTTAATGAAGACACCTTGAAAACCATTGCCAAAATTACGGAATTTCTGGAAAATCATGAAGTCGTGACCAAGGTTTCATCTCTCACTAAATATCAATATATCAAATCGGAAGACGATGTTCTTTCCACGATAGATCTGATCGAAGACATGGGACAACTTTCCTATGACCAGGATTCCATGGATCATCTGGTTTCCATCATGAACGAAGAAGAACTGGTGCACGGTGCCTTGATCAGCAAAGATTTCAGACACACCGTCGTTTTTGCCAGAACGCAATATGTTCGGGGTAAAGCCGATCATCAAATCAAGCTGATCAATGAATTGAATGCGTTTCTGGCAAAAGAAAACTTTGAAAAGCTGGGATTCAATATCCGGATTTTTGGCGGACCATTGCTTGCGGAGCGTTTTCTGAATGTCACGATCCAGGATCAGATGCTGATCAATCCGCTCATGTACAGTATCATTCTGTGTTTGTTGTTTATTTCATTCCGCACTGTTACCGGAATCCTGATGCCGATAATGATCATCGCGGGCAGTCTGGTTCTAACCATTGGCCTGCAAGGATTTCTCCACTGGCCGTTCAATACTGTCAACACGGCTCTTCCGGGGATTCTGACCATTGTGGGTATTGGAGATTCGATTCATATCATTGTAGAATTTTATCATTTTCGCAATGAAGGACTCGACCCCCGACAAGCCGCAAAAAAATCTATTGAAGTTTTGTGGTTGCCCTGCTTTTACACATCTTTCACCACTGCTGCCGGCTTCATTGCGTTGTCTGTCACCAAGCTTGCACCGATTCGGGAACTTGGTGTTCTAGGGGCCAGTGGAACGATGCTTGCGTTTTTGCTTTCAGTCGTCACACTTCCGGCGATTCTCAGTTTTATCAAGCCATTGCCTGTCGCGACACAGAAAATTGTTTCGGAAGGGATCATTGCCCGGTTCACCCACCAACTCGCGCATTTCACTCATCAGAATTATAAATGGCTCATTGCTGTCGGAGGAATCGGACTTGTGGCTGGTTTAGGGCTGGTCAGTCAACTGGATGTTGATACCAATTATGTGAATTATTTTAAGAAAAATACCAAATTACGCTCAGACATTGAGTATTTTGATCAGGTGTATCAAGGCGGGAGCACTATTGAATTCATGATTGATTCAGGGGAAGAAGGGGCCGTTAAAAATCCTGATTTTCTCAATAAAGTGCTGCACATGCAGGAATATCTTGAAGGACTCGATGGAACGGGAAAAGCCAATTCCATGATCAATTATATCCGTAAAATGAATCAGGCCATGCACAATGACGATCCCACGTTTTATACTATTCCTGAAACAAGGGAACTGATTGCTCAATATCTATTGCTGTATGAAAACACCGGGCCGGAAGAAAACCTTATGGATATGAGAACTTCTGATGATCGGTATTTGCGTCTGAGTCTCAGAATCAAAAATATGACAGCCCTTAAAACGCATACGCTGGTCAAAGACATTCAGGACTACCTCCAGCAAAATTACCCTGAACTTCCTGCGGAATTGACAGGAACACTGATGTTGTTCAATGCTCAGGATGTTTATACCCAGCAGGGAATGGTTCGATCCTTCGGATTGGCGTTGACCATGATTGGATTGATGTTTTTTGTGCTGTTTCGTTCTGTCAAATATGGTTTTCTGGCGTTGGTGCCCAGCATTCTACCCATTTTGATGGCGGGCGGCCTTATGGAGCTTTTGGGCATTTCTCTTGACATGGGAACCATGATTGTTGGCGCGATGACCATGGGAATCGCGGTGGATGATACAATTCATGTGTTGAATCGCTATCTTCAGGCCAGAAAAAATAATCGCACTGTCGAAACCAGTATTCATCTTGCGATGATCGAATCCGGACGAGCCGTGATCTTCTCATCCATCATCCTGACTGCGGGTTTCAGTGTTATGTTGCTGGGGTCCTTCATGCCCTTTATCTACATGGGAATTTTTTCTGCCATCATCATCATGTTTGCGTTGATCGCCGATCTGTTTTTCCTGCCGGCCCTGTTGTATGTAGTTGATGGTGGAAGGATGAATTCTGACAAAAAAACGTGATGAGTCATGAATAAACAGGAAAACAACACCTTGTGGCTGACCGTGTTCTTCGGATTCGCGGTCTTCTTTTTATTTTTTGGACTGGGAACCCCGGTACTGGTGGACTGGGATGAAAATATCTATGCGGAAGCCAGCAAACAGATGCTACTGCGTGGTGATTATCTCAATGTTTATATCAACGGACAGCCCTTTGCGGAAAAACCTCCTTTCTATTTCTGGGAGCAGGTGCTGAGTTATCAGGTTTGGGGGGTCAATGAATTTGGTGCCCGTTTTCCTTCTGCCCTCGCAGGGTTGATGACCCTTGCCGTGATGGTGTTTGTTGGATCCAAACTGATTTCTTTGCGCTTTGGCCTGCTTTGGGGCGTGGTTTATCTGACCAGTCTGCTGCCAGCAATCCTGTCTCGAAGCGCGGTGATTGACCACACGTTTAATTTTTTAATCACGATCGCCGCATTCTCTTTGTATGGCTATGATCTCGAATATCAGAAAAAGCTGACTCAGGAACACACCAAAACGAAGCCTTGGCTGTTATTGACTGTGGCCAGTGTTGCCATGGGACTGGCTGTGCTGACCAAAGGTCCGTTGGGTGGGGTGATTCCCCTGGTTGCGTTTGGTGGTTACAAGACATGGCAGCGCTTTAAAAACATTTCGATAGGGCATTTTCTTTATTGTGGTGTGCTGTCTCTGAGCATCGCGTCTTCCTGGTATCTGGCCAACTGGTGGGTCCATGGCCTTGAATTTCTAAAAAATTTCATTGCCTTTCAGTCCGGTCTGTTTTCAAAACCTCTGGAAGGGCACACTGGCCCGTTTTTTTACCACTGGATTGTGGCGTTATTCGGCATTTTTCCCTGGACAGGGTTTCTGTTTCAGATCCGCCGGCACAAGATGGAACAGCTTCAACCAACCCATGCCAGACCACTCCTGGTTTTCAGTCTGAGCTGGTGTGTCTTTGTGTTGGTTCTTTTTTCATTGGTTAGCACGAAACTCCCGCATTATTCCGCCTCAATTTATGTTCCCTTGTCTTTGCTCATTGCCTGGTCTTTATATCATATCATCCATCATGAAAACGGGATTGTCCCGAAATTTATCCTGATCATTCATGGTGTTTTGATTGCGGGATTTGCCGCGGGGTTCTGGTATATGCCCTATGGATTACGGCAATTTGTCCATGAAAGTTATCCGGATTGGCCGATTCAATGGGGCGATGAGTGGGGCCTCATTGTTGCCGGATTTGCGGGTTTGGCTGGTGCTGGCTGGTGGTTTCTCTTGAAAAAACAACCGTGGAAATTTGTCGGTTTCACCGCCTTGAGCATGCTGTTCTGCTCCATTGGCATCTGGCGCTATCAGGTGCCGACCTATCAACAATTTTTACAGAATCCATTGGTTGAACTGGTACGCCAGTCGCAGACCGAAGGGGCACAAGTCGTTTTTTACCGGTTTGTTTCCTTTGCGGCGATTCATTACAGTGAACAGCCCATTGTCATTCTGCATAATTACAAATTTGAGGGAAATCCCGAAATTCTGGATCAGTCCTCCAGTGAAAAACTTGTGGTGATTGCGGAAATCCGTGAAACATCTCGTCTGTTGCGGGAACATCCCGGTATCATGCATGTCCGTGATTTTGGACCTTATGCCATTTTCGAGCGATCAGCGTTAAATCAGCCGAATGGCGCAATTCCTGCTTTTCCCGCAGGCGATTGAACAATATTAATTATTTATGGAGATGGATATGAAAAAGATGGTTTCTCGAGGAATTATTGGTTTGATGATGTTCATACTTGGTGCTCAAGCAAGCTATGCGGATACCTTGTCAGTGGCCTTGGATATGCCAGTGGTGTTTTCACCAAGTGAAGATGTGGATGCCTCAATGCCGCAGGGAATCAAAGCCGGCATCAGCTTCATTGTAATTCCGATCGGTTTGGGCGTAGAATATTACACGGTGGATTTTGGACAGAATGATGGTGTTGATTTCAGTTCACAATTCACCATTCTTGATTTGTATTTCAATTTGCCAATTCCTGTTGTGAACATTGCCGCTGGTGTGGGATTGGGGATGATCACTACAGGAGATGCCAGCGTTGGCGGAGGCACTCTGGCTGTGGAACCAACCGGACTGACCCAGTATTTTGTATCAGTGGGATATGATATTTTACCGCTGGTTGATCTGCATGTGGGATATCATTCCATCACTGCGTATAAGACCAAAACCACTTACACGTTAGGCTCTTCTGAGGTGACTTCAAATGCTGATTTCAGCGGCAACATGATTTCCATCGGAACCAAAATCGGTTTCTGATGTTTAACGGGTGATGTCTGACAGTCCCAGACATTTTGGCAGATGAATATCCCCATTCATCTGCTGACCATTTTCAATCAATCCGATCAGGGTTCGAGAGGTTGCGATGGCTGTGCCGTTGAGCATGTGGACGAACCTGTTTTTTCCCGTATCCTTGTCCTTGTACCGGATGTTCAAACGACGTGACTGGTAATCAGTACAATTGGACGTTGACGTCACTTCTCCCCATTTTCCACGTCCTGGCATCCAGGCTTCAATATCAAACTTCCGGTATGCGGGAGCGCCCAGATCTCCGGTACAGATATCCACCACACGGTAAGGAATCTGAAGTTCCTGATAAATTTTCTCTTCAATCCTCAAAAACTTTTCATGCATGGCTTCAGACTGATCGGGATGGGTGAACGCGAACATTTCCACTTTGGAAAACTGATGAACCCGATACAAACCTCGTGATTCTTTTCCTGCGGCACCGGCTTCGGTCCGGAAACAGTGGGAAAAGCCGGCATAAAGCAGTGGCATATTTTCTTCCTTCAAAATCTGGTTTGCCATCAATCCGCCGAGAGTGATCTCTGCGGTGGCAATCAGACACAAATCTGAATTTTCAATCGAATAAATCTGGGTTTCATCGCCTCTCGGATTAAAACCGATGCCCGTCAAAATATCCCGTCGTGCCAGATCCGGAGTGGTGAACAAGGTGAAACCCTCATTTTTCAGCAATTTCATGGCAAACTGCACCAATGCTATTTCCAGCAACGCGGCTTCATTTTTGAGATAATAAAATTTCTGTCCGCTGACTTTTGCTCCGCCTTCCATGTCGAGCAAATCCAGTTTTTCCATGAGTTCCAGATGGTCTTTGGGTTTGAACTCAAACTGACGGGGCGTGCCGGCATAGTGTAAAACCTTATGATCGTCATCTGTCAGCCCCTGAGGGGATTGAGGATGTGTCATATTGGGAATGGATGCCAGCAGTGCCATCCGTTTCTGGTCCCAGACATCATATTCTTTTTCTTTCTCACTTTCCTGTTCCCGCAGTGATTTAGCTTCTTCGACCAGCGGTTGACGTTCTTCCGGAGACAGTTTGCCTTTCATGATTTGACTGATTTCATTCCGACGCTGACGAATTTGGTCAAGCTTGCCTTTGGCTGTTCGTGCCTGGGAATCCGCATCCAATAATCCGGAAACATCGGCAGAAACATGACGTAAACGACAATTTTCTATCACAGCGTTGCTGTTTTCTCGCACAAAATTCAGATCAAGCATAAATCATTTCAGGGTATGAGTTAATCGGGAAGAGCATTGCACCACGCAAAAACATAGGGAGCATAGGAAGAAGCAAGCAAACTTTCAAGCAAAGTGACTCAATTGGTGAACCATTTCGGAGCTTTCTGCTGGATTTTTTCAAGATAGGATCGAGCAAGAGGCAATACAACTTTCTGCGGAGTTCGGTTTCTCAGCCAGATTTCATAATCCCGCACACCACGTCGAACCGCGCACACCACTTTTTTGGGATTGACCAGATAGGAACGGTGGATTTTAACCAGCGCTTTTTCACCAAAATAATGTTCGAGAGTTTCCAACGTGATTCTGACATCAATTTCCGTATTATTTTTGGAATCAAGCACAACCCGGCAATAGGGGGATTCCACATGAATGTAAAGCACACGATCAAGCAGCAATTCAATTTTATTGACCGCCAGCAGTTTTTTCATATACTCGGAAGCATCCTGAATTTTGGAATTTTCTTTGAGCGAACCGACGCCATCGCCGGGAATTACCGCAACAAGGTGCTGGCCCAGTTCATCATAAACCAGCTCCATACCCTTGATAATTTTTCTTAAAATCCGGTTTTCCTCATCAGTGTGATTCAATTGCATAACGCCTTTGGGTGGAAAGACCATGGGGCAAATGGATAAAAATCCAGCATTTTGGAATACTCATACCTATTGTTAAACAATTTCAAATCATTCCGTCAAGAGGGAATTGTCATCATGTTGAACACTCCGCAACATTCGCAATTGTTGGAACGCATTGTCCTTAAAACCAGAGAACTGGGTTTTGATTATGTGGGGATGATTCCAGTTTCTGCCAGTGAAACGATTGCTGTTTACACACGGTGGTTAGAACAGGGGTATGCTGGCAACATGGAATACCTGCATCGGCATCAGGAAAAAAAACATGATCCACGTGAGGTATTGCCGGAAACGCAGTCACTGATTATCCTGGGAATGAATTATCACACCGTTGATCCTTCGAAACAGGAATTGAGTGATCCATCCCTGGGGGTCATCAGCCGCTATGCGTGGGGAAATGATTATCATGACGTTATATTTGAAAAAATGAGAATGTTGCGGGAGTTTGTGGAGCAACTCACTGCTACGGAATTTCGTCATAAAGCATTTGTAGACACAGGGCCGGTTCTGGAACGGGAATATGCGTGGAAAGCTGGCCTGGGCTGGTTTGGCAAACACAGTAATCTGATCAGCGGAAAACAGGGATCATGGATTTTTCTGGCTGAAATGCTGTTGAATCTCCAACTTTGCCAGCCCTTGCCGATGCCCAAAGGCGGTTGCGGAACCTGTACCCGGTGTATTGACGCCTGTCCCACCCGGGCGATTGTGGCCGATCGTGTGGTGGATGCCCGACACTGCATTTCCTATCTGACCATTGAACTCCGTGAAGCTATTCCCCGGGAACTGCGTCCTCTGATCGGAAACCGGATCTTTGGCTGTGATATCTGTCAGGAAGTCTGTCCGTGGAACAAATCCGCAGAGATCACAACCATACCTGACTTTTTTCCACGTCCTGAAAATTATCTACCTTCACTGATTTCTCTGATGGGACTGTCGCAGGAAGATTTCAGCCACACCTTCAGAAAGAGTCCCATAAAACGTACCAAACGCCGGGGCTTATTGCGCAATGTGGCAGTTGCGCTTGGAAACTGGAAAAATCCTGTGGCCATTCCTGTGCTGAAACAGGCCCTCTATGACGAAGAACCTCTCATTCGCGAACATGCCGCTTGGGCTTTGGGCGAAATACAACATAGCGATGTGGAAACAATTTTAAAATTGGCAATTCAGTGCGAGGAAGTTTCCACAGTTCGCCATGAAATTCATCTTGCTCTCGAAAAATATTCAAGTGGGTTTACCTTGTGACCAACCCCCTTGTGAACTTACTGAAAAAAAGCAGGATTTTTTTCATGATCAAGTCTTTGTACAAAACAAGATTGTGCTTCTGGAAAATGTAATTTATAAACAAAAACAGGAGACAACCTGTTCTACGCAAATTGAGCAAAGGAAAACTATGAAACATTTAGCCATGAAAAGTGTCGTCGTGTTCTTCATTCTGTTATGCGGCCTGTCCTCTCCGATTGGCGCGGTGGAAACCGCTGAGCGGATCTCGGATCGTGAAATCATCGAATCTTTGGCCTCATTGAAAGCTGAAATGCGAGCGATGCGGGAATATACGGACATCAAATTTCAGAGCATGAATAATCAGTTTCAAAGCCTAAGAGAGCAGTTTCAGGAAATGGAAGATCATCAAACCCAGATGTTCAATCAAATGGATAAACGCATGGATCAACTGGCAAACATCATGATTGCCATTGTGACCGCATTTGCGGGAATTGTTGCGGCCACCATCGGTTTTGCCATATGGGATCGTCGAACCATGATACGTCCTTTTGAAACCAAGGTGAAACAACTGGAAACCACCCTGGAGAAAATTCCCCGTGTTGAAGAAGAACTTGCCCAAAACCGTCAGAAAATCCACAGTCTGCTGGAAGCCTTTCGGGCTTTAGCTAAAAAAGATGTTCAGGTTGCGGAAATCCTCAAACAGTTTTCCCTGCTTTAATCGATCATGAAAATAATAATTTCACCCCGGGTGATGAAAATGATATAATCGTTCTTGAGGCTGAAAGCACTCGTTCTACTCTTTAGCGATTCAATCCTGAAAGTTAAGCTGAGTGTAGCTTTCATTGGTTCGCACCCCCGGTTATTTCGTAGCGTCAGCTACAGAATGCACAGTAAGAGGACCGACGTCAGGGAACGAAATTCGTTTCATGGAGTCAGGTTATCCAGGAAAGCGCTGTTTCAGCCTCCTTTATGAGTTAGCCAGTCACTTTATCAAACAAGGAGGAGCAAATGATTCAGCCCCTGTCTAAAAGTAGTGCTGGTTTAGATGTCCATCGGGAAATCATTGTTGCCACAGTGCTTCAAGAACAACCTGATGGAACGGTGAACAAAACGGTCAAAGAATTCGCGACGTTCTCCCGGAATCTGGAAGAACTGGCGCGATGGTTAACGAGCTTGAATCCAGAAATCGTGGTGATGGAATCCACGGGAGTTTACTGGATGCAAGTTTATGAGGCTCTGGAAACCGCGGGAATGATTCCCTGGGTCGTCAACGCGTACCATATCAAACGAGTCCCGGGCCGAAAAACCGATGTTCAGGACTCAGAATGGTTAGCGGAGCTTGCCCGTTGTGGTTTGCTCAGAGCCAGTTTTATTCCACCCAAAGATTTTCGTCAACTTCGTTTGTTGACGCGTTATCGTAGAAAACTTTCCGGCGTTTTAAGCAGCGAAAAAAATCGATTGCACAAAATTCTGGAAAGTTGTGGTATCAAATTAGGTATCGTGCTCAGTGACATCGATGGCGTTTCGGCACGAAGAATTATTTCATCGTTGATCGATGAGACGATTCAGCCGGATCAGATTGCCGTTCTGTTGCATGGCAGTCTACTTCCCAAGTTGATGATGATTCAACAATCGTTGTCAACGACTCTCAATGAGCGCCAACGGTTTTTGCTCAAACAAATTCAGGCCCATCTCCTGTGGCTTGAAGCCAGAATCGAGCAAATCGATGAGCAGCTCGTCACGGCGATGGTCCCGTATCAGGAATTTTGTCAATTATTGCAAACCATTCCTGGAATAGACCTCATTGCTGCCACGATGTTACTGGCCGAACTTGGCACTGACATGAGCGTTTTCCCCAACCAACAACATCTTTGTTCCTGGGCGGGTCTGGCTCCGGGAAACAACGAAAGCGCGGGAAAACGCAAACATGGCAAAACTCGTAAAGGGAATGCGCATATCCGTGCCCTATTGTGTGAATGCGCTAACGCTGCGATCAAATCCAAATCGCAGTTTAAAGGACGATACCAGGGACTTGTGATCCGCCGGGGACACAAGCGTAGTATTGTCGCCATTGCTCATAAATTGCTTCAAACCATTTACGTTATGTTAAAGAAGCATGAGCCGTACCGAGATCCTCAGATTGATTACGAGGAACTCGTGGTTAAACGAAACTCTGCCAGATGGATCAAGGCTTTGGATAAATATGGCTATTTGCCAAAGATAAAACTGCAGAACTAAACCACTCAATAATGGTCCATCTATACCTTGGATAGTGAGCCTTCTGACTCGCACAGTGGAACTCTGTCCTCATTGCCTATATTTTCACAGTAAGTGGAACAGAAGAAAAACTTGAGTTCAAAAAACAAGCTTGGTACTATCCGCACGTTTAAATAGCAAGTGGACGATCTGCTTGTTTTCCAACACTTTTTTATCCATCCTGAACACTTACAGATTTTTATGGCACAAGACGAACGAATTGATATCAAGGAACTCCGCGAACCCGATGAAATTCAGAAACGGTTGTTTGCGTTTGTGGACTATGCGTATAAACACCGGAACCTGTTCCTGATCGGAGCGACCATGGTTATCGGATTGATTCTGGGCGTGTGGGGACTTTTTGAATATCGCCACTCCCAACAACTTTCCCAACTGGATCATTTATACGACATCAGCAAAAATACGCAGAATGCCGAAAGCCAGGCACTGGGAGCGGCAGTCCTTGAGGATTATGCCAAAGAACAATCCGGCAGTTATCTGGGAAGTGTCGCACTCATGCGTGTTGCGCAACAGCAGGCTGAGACAGGACAACTCGAAAAAGCTGAAAAAATTTTCAGACAGGTTCTGGAACATAGGGGTGCAGATGCCTTTATGAAAGATAAAGCCAGAATTGGTCTGGTGCATGTGTATGAGAACCTCCAAAAATGGGACGATGCTCAAAAAATGGCTGAATCCCTGAATGCGGAAACATGGAAAGAACTCCGTGCGAGAACCCTGGGCCGGATTTTCTGGAAAATGGGCAACCGTGAACAGGCCCGGCAACAATGGGACGAAATGAAAAACATTCCCGAAGCTGCTGATGATGCTGAAATGTTATTGATGTTTTCTAAAAATGGATAAGGAACTACTATGGATAAAAATTATATTGACCTGATTGAACAAGATGACCGTGATTACACCCGCTTTGAAAAAGTCCTCATGACGGCCAAACGGGCCAAAGAATTTTATGAACTGGAAGAATCAGCCCGGTCATTCATGCTTTATAAACCCACTTACCGGGCAATCCTTGAAGCCAACAATGATGTCATCCGCCCAACCCGTGAAGTGATCAAACCCATCAAAGCAAAAGCACTTGTGGAAGACTGATCCCGTCGGATCCATGATACGACCAAACCCCGCATTCAATCTGACGGAATTTGTTCTTGGCAACAATGCCCGTCGGTTTCCTGAAAAATCCGGATTGATTTTTGTTCATCATGCGGAACAGGAAGAAGTCTGGTCATTTTTCCGGTTTTTTCAAACGACCCAACGAGTGGCTGGTGCCTTCCGATCCCTTGGCCTTTCCAAAGGCGAACGCGTTGTCATACGACTGCCCAACAGTCCCGACTTTGCCCTGGCCTTCTTTGGTGCCATCTATGCCGGGTTGATTCCCGTTCCGTGTTCCACTCAACTTCAGGCTGAAGAAGTCGACTATCTGATCACCAATGCGCAGGCCGCGTTGCTGATTGTTTCCGCGCAGTTGCCTCATCCAGCAAAAATTGCCGGAACCTGCACAAAAATCCTTCATGAACAATTCCGGGAATTCCTTAATTTTCAGGATCCTGTTCTGGCACCTTCAACGCAGGCCGAAGATCCCGCCTATATCATCTATACTTCAGGCACTTCAGGATATCCCAAAGGCGTATTGCATGCTCACCGTAGTATTCTCGGACGTCAGCCCATCAGAACGGACTGGATGGGTGTTTCTGAACAGGACGTTTTGCTTCATACCGGGCAACTCAACTGGAGTTACACCCTGGGCATCGGCTTGATGGACCCGTGGGCCACAGGAGCCACCACGGTATTGTATGGCGGAGCCAAAAATATTGAAATATGGCCGGCTCTGATGGAAAAACATCAGGTGACCCTGTTCGCTTCAGTACCGGGAATCTACCGCCAGTTACTCAGGCACCATCATTTGCGCCCTGAACACCTGGCGCATCTCCGGCATGTCATGGTGGCAGGTGAAGCCTTGTCTGTCGCATTGCTGGAACAATGGACCCAAACCACAGGTGTGCCCATGTATGAAGCTCTGGGAATGAGTGAAATTTCCACTTATATCAGCAATGGCCCCCATGTTGAGGTGAAACCGGGAAGTCCGGGAAAACCCCAGGCAGGACGAACTGTGGTCATATTACCGGCAGACAAGGGCGAATCGCCACTCCCCGCAGGCGAAGAAGGTTTGATTGCGGTGCATCGGTCTGATCCCGGTCTGATGCTGGGCTACTGGAATATGCCCGAAGAAGAATCGTCCGTGTTTCGGGGGGAATGGTTTGTCGGCGGTGATCTGGGTGTCATGGATGAAGAGGGCTACATCTGGTACCATGGACGCAATAACGAACTGATGAATCCCATGGGATACCGTGTTTCGCCTCTTGAAATTGAACGTGTTCTGTTACAGCACCCGGATGTGGCGGATGCTGGTGTCACAGAGATTCATCTTGATACCGGAATTTCTATCATTGTGGCATTTCTGGTTCTGCGCCATCCGGATCATGCGACTGCGGACCAGATAATCCAGTGGAGTCAAACACATCTGGCACATTACAAATGCCCCCGGGAGATCCGGTTCATCGAACAACTTCCGCGTACTTCAAACAACAAGCTTGCCCGAAGACAACTCATCTCTTTTTTTTGAAATGTCATGTAAAATCATTCCTGCTGTAAATAATTTGGTGATGAAATCCTGTGGCCTGCCACGATGTCATCCCCGTGAAAACGGGGATCCAGGAGTGCGCCGATGGATTCCGTGTCAAGCACGGAATGACACCGTGCGATGGCTTGAATCGGTTGCCGTCACCAGAAAGTTTACAACAAGAAATCATTTCTATTTTTTCACCGATGCAAAAAATCTTGACACTCCGCCACAAATTTTGATCATGCCCTGAGTAATTACTCAACTCTTTCCCTATGGAGGAATCATGGCAATCCCTGAGATTTTTCAAGGCAGACTTTCAATTCCGGCAATTGCGGCACCAATGTTTCTCGTTTCTAATCCTGAGTTGGTGATCGAGACCTGTAAGGCAGGAGTGGTCGGGACATTTCCGGCGCTCAACCAGCGAACCACAGAAGGTTTTGAAGAATGGTTGAAACAGATCACTTCGGCATTGCGGACGTATGAGCAGGAATCTGGAAAAAAAGCGGCTCCGTTTGGTGTGAACCTGATCGTTCACGGAACCAATCCACGGTTGGAAGCGGATCTCGCCATGTGCGCGAAATACAAGGTACCCTTGATCATCACATCGTTGGGGGCGGTTGCGGAGGTGGTGAATAGCATTCATGCTTATGGCGGAATTGTGTTTCATGACATCATTTCCATCAGGCATGCAAATAAAGCCGCGAGTGCAGGTGTGGATGGCCTCATCGCTGTATGCGCTGGAGCCGGAGGTCATGCGGGAACCCTTCATCCCTTTGCATTGATTTCAGAAATTCGTCAGTTTTTTGACAAAACGATCCTGCTTTCAGGTTGTATTTCGACAGGCGGGCAGATTGTGTCGGCCTTGGCCATGGGCGCAGATATGGCCTATATGGGGACCCGATTCATCAACACGAAGGAAAGCGGAGTTGCTGATGAATACAAACAGATGATTGTGGATTCCAGAGCGCAGGATATTATTTACACACCCGCGATTTCCGGTGTTCATGCCAGTTTCCTGCGACAGAGCATCGTCAATGCCGGTCTTGACCCTGAAAACCTGCAACCCAAAAAAGACATTGATTTCGGTCAGGAAATGACGGTACCCAAAGAAGGCGCCAAAGCCTGGAAACAAGTCTGGTCGGCAGGACAGGGCGTTGGTTCCATACACGATATACCAACCACCGCAGAGTTGTGTGCCCGGTTGAAACAGGAATATGAGCAAACCCTGCGGGATCTGGCAAAACGACTGTAGTCATTCCGGGGATTGTGCCTGCTCTTTTTTCTGATGGTCCTGAAGTTTTTTAGCCTTCAGGACACAATAATCCAGAGTATGACCAATCAGCGTCTGATTGCGCATGATCGAAAGTTTGGGCCATGTCGCCTGTTCCCCTTCAAGAATCATGGCCCGGATGTCATCTTTGGAAGGATCGGTCAACGCCCGCCGATAATTTGCCAGGGAAGAAGAGGGATGAATCGTGATGTCTCCCCAGTAACTTTGGGTCAGCAGATAAATGGCATTATCCATCGTCATGTGCAGGAGTCCGCTTTTGCTGTGAGAGCCCACCCAGTCCAGCGCATAACGTCCCATCAACTTCAACTCGGAATTAACCAGCGAAATCGTATCATTCCCCCATTTGTTCCACTTCGCCCGATCCGTCAGGAAGGGCAACACATACGGATTGGCCTGACTGGTGATAAAGCGGTTGACGTTATACAACCGGCTCAAGCGCCTCATCGGAAGATCTCCCTTGAGGGAACCATCCACCCAGAGCTGGGAGGGCATATAGGCCACTGACGACCCGAGGCGGTCTTTACTGGTCAAGGGCACCGGGGGAAATAATCCGGGAACCGCACAGGAGGCCAGCACCGAATTCCAGATATACAAATGTGGCGTGGTCAGGTGGTTGAGCAGACGGGGAATCTGATTTTCCTTTTCCGGTGAGATCGTGATGTTGATGCTTCGACCGGTCTTGTCATAGGCCTCTTCAAATGTTTTCTCGCCGACAAATTGCCGGATGGTGTCCCAAAGTAACTGGCTGTTGATGAGATGTTTTTCCCGCCAGATATCTTTCAACGAGAGCCACTTCCAGATCCTGATTTCATAGTTATCCGGATCAAAGGTGGAATGAAGTCCTTTGTCAGAATAGCATCCGACAATGGAGGCAATGATAGAACCCGCACTGGAACCTGAAATCACACGGGGCAGCAGGCTGTGTTCCAGTAAAGTTTTGACCAGACCCAGATGAAAAAATCCCAACCCCGCACCGCCACTCAACAGCAGGGCGGCCCGGCCATAACTGGTTGAGGTTTCCTCAAAAAATTCCAGTTTGTCATGAACAGAAAATCCATCAATTTCTTCATTCAGCAATGCGTTCAGACTCGTCACGACTTCCGTGATATATTCATCAATGAGGTATTTGGTACCAGTTCGGGTGTGCGTATAAAGTTTAGGATTTGAGATATTGCCAATATTTTGATGCAGCGCACCTCGCAAATGGTATATCAAATCCAGAAACTGTCTGGATTCCCGTAAATTCCGGATCACATGCACCTGATTTTTGATAAACTGCCAATCATATTCTTCAGTGGCCTCAACATGTTTCCAGTTCTCATTGCCTTCCAGTTTATCCAGTTGCCTGGCCGCGTCATGCCATGTCTGGTAATGTTCCGCATTGGCCATGATTTTTTGATTGAGTCTGATTCCATCTTTTTTCAGAAAATTTTTCATGGTGTTTCTTCGTTCAAAATCATTAGAAAGTCCCTGCTGTCACATGAATCAAATGAGAGCATGGGATAGTAAACATAACGCGAATCGGCAATTCCGCTGTTCATATTTTTGTTATGTGTAGTTTTCATCGGTTTCCCAGTTTAACGGGTTATTGATGATGTATTGCCGAATCCTGTTCAGTTCATTTTCGCCACGGATAATGCGGTCAAAAAACCTGTTTTTGTTCTGGTAAAGACCTTCCCGACCTCAAGGATCAAGCGAACACGGCAACCTCAACCAAGTGTATAGAGTTGAACGCTGTGAACAGTGCGATCTTTTACAAAAATATCAGTAAATACAACGACACGGTCGCCTGCTTTGAAGCCTTCTGACTTTTTAAGTATCTCAAACGCATTAGACAAGGCATCCTGTGGCGAATCAAAATAGGTCGTCAGGAAGGGAACCACCCCCCAATACAAAGACAGCGTTCGATAAGTTTTTTGAAGATACGTGAAGGCGTAAATATTGGAATGTCGAGGTCTGTTATTGATAATACGCTCCGCGCTTTTACCAAACTCGGTCAGTACGACAATGCCTTTCAATTGCAGATCCGTTGCCAGTTTCACTGCGGCGGCGGCCATGTGATGCCGGTCTTCCAGTTTTTCCAGACTGGCCCAAAGGTGCATGCCTGGCAGTTGTTCGGTTTTTTTAGCGATTTTCCCTAATTGTTCCAGTGCCTTGATGGGATATTTTCCCACCCCGGTTTCGCCTGAAAGCATGACTGCATCGACTTCCTGGGTGATGGCATTGGACACATCGGTCACTTCAGCGCGGGTCGGAATCGGATTATCAATCATCGTCTCCAGAAGCTGAGTCGCAATGATTACCCGTTTTCCAAGTTTCGCACACATTTCAACCAGTTGCCGCTGTACATTGGGGATATCCTCAATTTCAATTTCAATGCCGAGATCTCCTCGAGCGACCATGATTCCATCAGCGGCTCTAGCAATTTCATAGGCGTTCTTCAACCCTTCCTGCTCCTCAATTTTCGCGATGATCTTGACCCGGTGCCTGTCTTCCCCCAAAAATCCCTTGAGTTCCCAGATATCTTCAGCGGAGCGTACAAACGACATTGCGATAAAATCCACATCATTTTGCAAACCAAACCTGATATCTTCCTTGTCCTTGTCTGTGACAGACGGCAGATTCACCCGGGTTCCCGGCAAATTGACGTGCCGCCGGCCTTTGAGGATCCCACCATCGGTGACTTCGCAAATGAGGTGTTTTTCATATTTTTCCAACACCTTCAGATTGATCAGTCCGCTGTCAAGAATCACAGTGTTTCCAATATTCATGGACTTGACCATATCCTGATACGTCACATAAATCAGGGGATATTCCGTACGCAGACTGTCATCGACACTGACCGCAACCAGCATTCCCTGGGTCAGCGTCATTGGTTCCTTCAAATCTCCGGTGCGTATCTCTGGTCCTTTTGTATCGAGCAATGTCGCGACCGGAAACTTTGATTCCTGATTGATTTTTTTGATATGATCCAGGACGATTTTGTGGGAGGCATGATCCCCATGAGACATATTAACCCTGGCAATATTCATTCCCGACTGTTGCAGTTTTTTAAGCATCTCATAAGAATTCGTTGCCGGACCAATCGTACAGATTATTTTGGTTTTTCTCATATTTCCTTCCATAAAAGTAAATGCGTCAAAATTTCTGAATCCTTCATGCAGTAAAAAAGATTGCAGGACAAATTCATTGCAGATTTGGATTCTATTCACTATACAAAAATCAACCTGATAATTTCCAACTCAAAAAAAGATTTTACGTATGTCGCCTGTCAAACAGCGTGTTTATAATTTTTTACGCGAATCCCGCTATTTTGAAAATGTTTCGGCTGAACAGATACTGGAGATCCTTGAATTAGCCCATATCCAAATCTTTCAAAAAGGCCAAATCATTCTTAAACAAAATGAAATAAATGAAGTAGTGCATTTCCTGATCTCTGGAAAACTGGCGATCAAGGTGGATGATGAAATTGTGTATGTCATGTCACGAACAGGCGATATTTTCGGAGAAATGAGTGTCATCACCGGCGAACCATGTAGCGCGACGGTGGAAGCGTTTGAAGATGTGGAAACAATTTCAATCGCTACGCCAAATCTGATCAGCATCCATGAAGACATGAATCACAACCTCCATGGAACATTTTATCACTGGATGTCCCGCATCCTTTCAGAAAGACTCAAGATAACCACTCAAAAGGCCAAATTGTTTGAGATCATGAACCGGGAGTTCAAACAGAATGTGGATAACGCCAAAGCCTTTCAACATGATCTGTTCTCAGCCAGACTGGAAACAATCCCCAATTTTCCACTGTCCATGAAATGTGAGTTCGCGGATATTCTCGGCGGAGATTTTTATGGGGTGTTTTATGTTCAACGCGATATGTATGGCATTGTGATCGGTGATGTGTCAGGGCATGGAATCGCGGCATCGCTGCTGGCTGTCAACACCCTGAATCTCTTTCAATTGTTTTCACGGGCAGTTTCCTCCAGCAAACGGGTGATGGACTATATCAACAATCTCTCAGAAGCGATTATGCCGCATGAGCGTTTTGTCGTCTGCCTGTATTTGATTTATGATGCCCAGAATCAGGAATTGCTCTATACACATGCCGGCAAACAACCGGCGCTGGTGCTGCGCGGTGCCGATATAATTCCGCTGGACCCGACCCCGGGATTGGCACTGGGGATCACCCCCAGCGATATTGCGTGTTTCAGTGAGGAATTTTTTCCGTTGGAACCGGGAGACCGTTTGATTCTGTTCACGGATGGAGTCTGTGAGGTTTTTGAAAATTCAGGCAAAAATGATGGAATGGACAACCTCATCGGTTTTATCAGCGAAAACGCGAACCTCTCGTCCAACGCTCTGGTGGCACAGGTTTATGCTCAGCAAAACAGGCTCCAGGCCGGAGCACAGGCCGACGATTTTCTGTTCATGGTTTTTGATCAGCAGGCTGAGTGAGTCTGAAATGACGCAAACACTGATATTCTGATTCATGAGCCATCAATCCTGTTCGTCAGGATCTTCCATGATTCTTGCCGGTCGTCGGCATTGATTGAATTCATCGTGGGAATAACTGTAGGCTTCTTTTTTCCGGGCCATCATCCGGGCATCTTCCATTTTTGAAAGACACTCCTCATAATTTTTTTCATGGAAGGATTTGCAACCACACAGGTATAAGGCGGCCATAAGGCAAAGGAGGATCAGTCGTTTCATGGTTCTGTCGTTGCTGTTTCAGTGATAAAATACATTCTATTTTAAATGATGGGTTTGATCACATTTTCAGTCATGTATCCCAAACCGTGTCTTTGATTTTTTTCCGATTCTGGTTTGATATTTCAGGGGCAGACTGTTGTGTCTCGTGAGTAGTGCGAACATACAGATTCGCCCCTCTGTTTTATGGCATAAAATTTGACCAACCCCGGAACATAAAGTGAAGAATATCCTATCGGTAAGCAAGTGGTTCCGCAACTATTGCTATAGGGAGTTAATGACCAAAGATTCTTCCTTACCGGGGTTATTCAGGCGAAAAATCGAAACAGAATTTTTTAAGGCATCCACCTGTGTGGAAATCTGGTTGCTCACATCATACATGTGCTGATTTCCATTATGGATGCTCTCTACGGATTTCTGGATATTGGCAATATGTAGATTCACATTTTTCAGTTGATCTAAAGATGCGACATTCCGTGCAGTCACAGAATGAAGTTCCTGATTTCCTTCAGCAACATTGATGGAAACTTCTTTGGATGCCAGAAACGCCTCACTCACAGCCCGACTGATTTCTTTGAGTCCTTTTTCTGCTTGATGTGTATTGAGCGATGCGTTTTTTCCGGCATCGGCCAGTAAATAAATAGACTGTGCGATTTCATTGGCCGATTGATGTTGTTCATCAATGGAAGATCCTACCTTCTGATTTATTTCCACAACTCTGGAGATCACCCCGGTGACTGTTTGAGTATTTTCCATGGCTTTACGGATATGGGTCTGTACCTGACTAATTTGTTCCGCAATTTCATTGTTTGCGGTTGCTGTTTGCTGAGCGAGATTTTTGACTTCAGACGCCACGACAGCAAATCCTCTTCCTGCATCCCCGGCACTTGCGGCCTCAATGGTCGCATTGAGTGCCAGCATACTCGTTTGTCCCGCGATGTTGTCAATCAATTTCACAATCTTGCCAATCCGGGTTGAACTTTCATGCAATTCATTCATGACGGAAACCATTTCATTCGCATCCTGTTTCGCCTCGGATGAAATTTGATTGGTTTCTCTGGCACTGTCAGACATGGAAGAAAGCGCTACCGACATTTGTTGTGCAGATGCCGACAAGGTTTGGATGTTGTTTGAGAACTGTTCAATATTTTTTGAAACACCCGCCATGTTGCTGGAGGAGTCCTGAGCGTTATTAGAAATGGTACTCAGGTTGGAACTCAATTCTTCAATAGCCGCGGCCAAAGAAGAGATTTCCCCTGAAATGTTCTTTAAATCCTGCACATTGGCATTCACACCCTGATTGAGGTTGCCGGCTTCTTTGACAATGAGCAACGTGTCAGAATGGATCTGCTCACTTTCAGCCAGCATGGATTCCGAACGGTTTTTCATTTCATTGAAGGTGCCTATGAGTTTGTTGGTGGCAATCAGAATTTGAGTCACAATACTTTTCAAACTATCCAGCACAAAATTGATGACAGACAAAACCTTGCCGGTCTCATCTGTGGATGTGACCTCCACTTTCAATTCCAGATTGCCGGTTGCTAATTCAGTCATCAGGTTTTGTGCATTCAACAAGGAATGGGTGATGGCACGAACAATCACGACACAGAAACAAAGTGAAAGCATCAGTACCAGCGCAACCGCAACCAATTGAGTGTATTTTGTGCTGTTCAAACCGCTGATACGCTCATTCAGAAGTCCATCCAGTTCAACGATAGCCGTGTCCCATAAACCAAATTGAGCAGAAAGGGCCCGCAGTCCAGCGGATTGAATCTTATCATAGGTGATGTTTATGGAACTCGTTTGCACAACGTTTTCCTGGATTATTTTCAGAAACTCCCGGGTTGTTTCATGAGTGTTTTGCAAGGGTTGTCGCATAACATCAGCTATCAATCGTGTCCTGTCATACTTGTCAGTGTTATGGGTGATTGCCAGTTGCAAGCCATCAGACATTTCCTGTAATGTGGACTCCACATTTCCCAGCAAAACAATGATATGAATTTTTTCATCCATGGATAGTGCATGTGGATTGCTCAAAATTTGTTGTGAGAACAACATTGTCTGAGTCATCAGATCCTCAAGTTTGGGAAGTTTGAGAAGTGTGGCATCCATGAGGTAATACGTGTCCAGATCCGGATCGAGAATCAGATTGGATTCATCGCCTACCACGGTGATGACTCCCTTGAGGGTTGCTGCAAAAGTCTGCAAAAGTTCTAAAGTTGTTGTTGCGCTGGTTTGAGATTTAAGCGAATCCCATTGCGCAGTCAGAGCTTGAATCTGGTTGTCAATGTTCAGGATCTCCGACTGGGTTTTACCTTCCTTTTTCAATCGTTCCAGGGTGTCTTCAATCGCGGCGGGAGGGTTGCTCCCCCGAGTCTGTGTGACAAGACCCAGATGGTATTTCTGGATGTTTTCCTGGAGTTGTCTCAGGTGTCGAAGATAGAGATCGCCTGTGATTTCTTTTTGAGCAAAATCAATCCGCCATTGGTGGGTTTCAATCAGTAAAAACAGAAGGATCAGAATCGGAATTACAAATGATGCAACAATCAGGGATAATTTGTTGGCAATTTTCATATTTTTTAACATAACGCACTCCAGCCATATTGGATATTGATTTCAATTGTTTTTTTATTCAAAATTCCGAAATCCAATCTTGCAATCTTCGCACCTTAAAGGCTTTGGCCAGTTTAGGCGAACGCCGGGAAAAAATTTATCCAGCTTCGCGAGAACGACACGGAGACAGACATAAGACAGGATATATTTATGGCTGGTGAGCTCCTTAGTTTCTGATCTTATTTACTTTTCATGCCTAAGTATCCGTTAACTGAATCACGTCCAAAGGACAAGAATATATCTCAGAGGATTTTCCAATTATTTCATTATGAAAACAAATGCTCCCGCCTTCAGACAAATAAAGAAAATTCCCGGTGCCCGGCTTTGGTGATGACACGTTCTTTATGCCGGTAATATGTATTGTCGCATTGACAATCCATGAGGGTTTCCGCATAAACAACAGACACACCTTGTGTCCAACTGAATCGGACACATTTCACAAGAATTATCATTCAAGGATTTATGGGAATTAAAACACGCTCTGTACTGCGTATGCTGGAACGCTCCACATCCCCCCTGACTGCCAAGCAGATCAGAAAACATCTGGGAATCAAGAAAAGCCAGAAAGCCAAACTGGTTGCGGAACTTTATAAACTGGTTCATTCAGGTCATCTCAAAGTGGAAAACGGGGCCTTCATGCTGGCCAATCCTGTTTCAAAGAAAACAACGACAGCCAGGACTCACGAAAAAACAGCGTCACCCAAAACCACGGCACAGAAACCCTCCTCTCCGGACGCGAGAGTGGGCAACTTTGTGAAAAATCCGCGAGGTTACGGGTTTGTGAATACCGGGAGCGGAGAAAAAGATATTTTTGTTCCAGAAGAAAATCAGAATGGCGCCATGAACGGCGACATGGTTGAGGTCAGGGTGTTCCAGAAACGGGGCAGTGATCGCACCCGGGGTGTGATTGTCAAAGTTCTCAAACGGAGACTGTCCCTGATTGTCGCCAAACTCATCCGTGGACAGAAAACCACACTGGCTATTCCCTTGAATCAGGCACATGGACTCAAAGCGGTGGTGGTGCAACCCGAAAATGACATGCCGGAAATTCCGTCAGGAGAACTGGTTGAACTGGAACTGATTCATGTTCCTGACAGTGAAGGTAGAAAATCGGCTCCGTTTGAAGGGAAAATCAAACGAATCCTGCTGGAAGAATCCCTGGAGGAAATAGGCTTCCAGATGATTCTTACGGAAAATCAGGTACGCTTCACCATGCCTGAAGAAATCGAAGCGCATGCCGCAAAATTTCCTGACCGGGTGGTGCATAATCCTGAATCGTCGAGGGTGGATCAGCGGAATCTGGGATATGTGACCATTGACGGACGCACCGCCAGAGATTTTGATGACGCGGTTTTTGTGCAAAAACAGGAGGATGGCCATTACCGGTTGTATGTCGCTATTGCCGATGTCGCCAATTATGTCCGTCCCAATGATCCGGTGGATGAGGAAGCCCTGCTGAGAGGAACCAGCGTCTATCTTCCAACCCATGCCATTCCCATGCTTCCCGAATCACTTTCCAACAATTTATGCAGTCTCAAACCCAGGGTCAATCGTCTCACTCTGACTTGTGAAATGTTGATCACGCCTGAGGGTGAAGTCGCGTCGTATGAAATCTATGAAAGCATCATCAAAAGTCAGGCCCGTCTGGTGTATGAAGATGTGGATGTGCTGTTTGAAGGCGGCAACAGTGTCATCAAGAAACAGGAAATCTGCGATTTGTTGTTTCTAATGCGGGAACTCTCACAAATCATGGATGCCAAACGGACCCGGCGTGGTGCTATCGGTTTTTCCTTTCCGGACTATACCGTGCTGTTTGATGCCAACAACCACATGACCGGCATTAGAAAGCATTATCAGACCGGAGCCATGAAACTCATTGAGCAATTCATGCTGGAAGCCAACGAAACCGTCGCACGGCATTGCATCCACAACAAACTCCCTGCGCTGTACCGGGTTCATAAAGCCCCGGATGAAGTCAAACTTTCCAAACTTCAGGCTATTTTCTGGAACAACAATATTTCCGTGACGCTATCTGATCTGGATGAGCCTGGAAAATTCAATGATCTGTTTGACAAGATCAAGGATCTCCCCAACAAGGACCAGCTTCAGATTCTGTTGTTACGCTGTATGTCACTCGCGGTTTACAGTCCGAAAAATGAAGGACACTATGGTTTGGCCGCGGAGTTTTACTGTCACTTCACCTCACCGATCCGGCGTTATCCTGACCTGGTGGTTCATCGTGCGCTGAAACGTGAAATGAAAGCCAAACGACAGGGAAAAGCGCTGAAAAACGAACCTGTTTCGGCTGACTTGGCTGAATTGCTGTCTCAACGGGAGCGCACGGCTGAAACCGTTGAACATCAAAGCATTGACCTCATGAAAGTGATTTTCCTCTCCAAACGGGTGGGCGATACGTTTGTGGCTACGGTCAATTCTGTGGACAATGGCGGAATCACCATTGAACTGGAACCTGAAAATTTTGAGTGGTTTATTCCGTCTGAAGCCATGACAGATGACGCGTATATCTTTGATCGGGACCGTTTGTGCTTGCGTGGTTCCAGAACAAAACGCGTCGTGAAATCCGGAGACCGGATTCAGGCACTGCTGGTACGGGCCGATATCATTCAGCGAAAACTCGAATTCGAAATCAGATTTTGAATAATATTTTCTGCAAGGCACCGTAGAGACGCGCTATCGCACGTCTCTACCGACTGAGAAAGAGTTAAAGATATCCAGTATTTGTCTATTCTTAATGAAGCAAAAAAGGTTGAATGGAAAATATTTTTTATTCGTTGACCGCTCATCCGAGTTGTATTGAAGGCGTCAAAATCCTCAAACAGGATAATAATCATTTTGAACTCTTGCAGGAATATGGTCTGCCTGACATGAAAAATTCGGTCATGACCATTCCGCTGGCGGCTTTTCTGGAAGCCAACCAATGGCATGAGTACCATGTCACCCTGATCATTCCGATGGAGAAAGTCACTTGCCGGGTGCTGACCATGCCGTTTCACGACAAACGGAAAATCAAACAGGTCATTCCTTTTGAAATTGAAAATGAAATTTTGGGCGATCCCTCGGAAATGCATTATACCTATTCCATCCAGCCCATGCCGGATGGCTCTTCCAGGGTTCTCTTACTGCTGGTGGAACGGGCCTATCTGGACGCCTTGCAGATGCTGTTCAATGAATGGGAAATCGCCCTCAAAAATGTGGATTGCGCCGCGTATATTCTGTACAAAACCTTGCTCAATCCTCCCCAGAACGCCGTGTTTCAGCTTTATCTTGGCGGCGATGAGGTTTTCATCAACTACATCCATGAAAGTCAGCTTCGTGGCGTCAAGATATTCGCCACCCGCATTTCAGATTTTCTGAGCGAATACTGGAATTTTTCCTCCATGGATCTGGCGGTGTTCCTGCAACGTTTTGCGCGGCATACAGGCAATGAACAAACAGATGACAAGACGTTGCTTAAAGAATTACAACTGTTCAAGGCCATTAAAAAAGAACTGCAATGGCTTTGCAGTCAATTCAACCTGTTTTTAAGAACCCATCATTTTATTGGTGAGTGTCAGATTTTTCTGTATGGCATGTTTGGCCCCTTCATCGAATGGAACAATTCTGAATTTCGCATGAAAACTTTTCCGCTGGAAGAAGTCAGGGCGGATGAACCCTTGTTGACGTCGCCCTTGCCGGAAAGCACCATAGTTCAAAATGAAAAAGAAACAAAACCGGCTCAGGAACCGGAAAAAACAGAAAAAGCAGAACACTTGCCCACACCCCCCCCCACTGTGATTTCCGGTGATGCCTATGAAACAGCCTTGATGACGTCTAATCGACAAAGCATCGCTCTAGGTCTGGAGCGCACGCAATGGGGAATATTGGGCGATTTGTGTCAATATGGAATGAATTATCTGGAAGGCGGCAATCTGAGCTTTTTTTCGGAAGGCGCGCCCCTGACCCGGTTTATCCGGAAATACAGGCCGATGGTGATTTTGGGATCATGTCTGCTGGTATTGCTGTTGGGAATCACCATTTCAAATTATGTGATCAAACTCAATCTGCTCAAACAGGAAATCTCCCGGATGGACGATCAGATCAAAGCACAGATCCGTTATTTTCTGCCTGATGCCGAAAGCAGTAGTGTCAAAAGCATGATGACTTCGCTGGAAGAACAGATTGCCAGGAAAAAACAGGAAATTGAAGTGAGTAAAAAATTCGCGAAACGTGACTATTTCCACATGCAGTTCCTGAATTCTTTATCCACACTGGTTGGCAGTGATGTGCCCTTTCAGATTGATCGTCTGGAAATGACCCATGATCGTTTTGCCATCACCGGAAACATCAACAGTTACGACAATCTTCAGTTAATGAAAAACGCTCTGGCAAAAATTGAATCGTTTAAGGAAAAGAAACTGGTGGAAAGCAACAGAAAAAGCCCGGAAGGTATCAATTTCAGAATCACCATGGAATAGCTGGTGGTTGAAAATTTAAGAGAAATAACTGAAAAAGTGATTTTTCACTTTTCAAAGCAAAATCAAATTTGCTACAGGGGACTACAGTAGCTTTAAACAAAGAATTAAGAAATATTCAATCAAACCCCAACCAGATAAGGAGTCCTTTGGAATATACCAAAATATTGATAGTGGATGATGATCAGGACATGACCATGATTTTGGGGGAAATCCTCAAGCAACTGGGACATGATGTTTCAACAGCTCACAATGCTGAAGAGGCCATGACGCTGATCAAAACCGAAGAATTTTTTATTGTGATTGCCGATATTCACATGCCTGTTATTTCCGGCATAGAATTGCTCAAATGGATCAAGGAATTCAACAGCATGATCCAGGTATTCATCATGACAGCTCATAGCAACAAGGCAACGATTGTTGAATGCCTGTCTTCAGGTGCCACGGATTATTTTGAAAAACCGTTCCGTGCTGAAGATATTGTGCTCTCCATGCATGCGGCTATTTACCGTATTCAAAAATGGGCGAAAATCCTGATGAGACCTGAATAAGGATCAATCATGCGTCATACACGCTTTGTAATGGGGGGCACTGGACTTTGCTTGATGTTTTTGGTGGGAGCCTGTGGCAAAACCTTATGGAAAAAAACCGGCGACAGTTGTGTGTATGAATCCGGTGAGGAACCCTTACGGCGTGTTGTGAATTATAATGATCCGGCTCTTTGTCAAAGAACTACGCCCTTGTTTTATAAGCCGAAACGACCGGTCAGAAATTCTGATCAAGACATGCCCTATGAACTGCATAAACCGCCTGAGGATCCGTGAGATGCCTCATTTTTCAATGTATGTGCCGTCAATTCGGTACGCCTATTAACCTGATGAGGGAGGAAATCAGCATGAAAAATTCCAGTCTGTTAAAACGATCCATCTGTTTTCTGTTGCTCGGCCTGTTCTGGTTGGGACAACCGCTTTATGCCCAAAGAATTTTTATCAATGGACTTCCGGATCCGCTGGCTCCTGAGGACGCCTCCGTCGTGGACTGGTATATCGGCGCGCAGGTGCGAATCATTCCCACGATTGAGCAGAATTGGGATATGGGAATCATGAAATATATTGATGAGGAAATCGCAAAAAATAAAGCCACTTGGACCATGACCATGGATGGCATCAACGCTCTGGCAAACGCTCAGCAGGCCGCCGTAGACACCAAAGCTCAAACAGCCGCGGCAACAGCGGCTCAAACCGCTGCGGTCGCTGTGCTTACCAGTGGCGGATCCGCGACACAGGCCGCGCTGGCAGGTCAACAGGCCGCGATTCAGGCCGCCGCGGCAACCGTCGCTACGGCAAAAGCCAATGGTGAACTGAGTACTAGTACCGTCACCCTGGCTGAAGCCGCCGCCGCTTCCGGCGCGTCAGTGCTCGCAGTGCTGCGTCTGGCCAAGGGAACGGATGTCGATCCAAGAATCCATTCCGATGAATCAGGACGGGTTTCCGGTGAACATTGGCGAGCTGAGTCACGCTTGAGTTTTGAGTTTGATCCACAGGATAAAAAATGGAATCTGTTCATGGCGTTTGAATGTGATTCTATCATGGATTTTGAACAGATGAACAATCGGTGCGGTAACTTTGGACTGGAACGCTTGCACAGCATCATGGCCATGCCCGGCATCAATTCAAAACTGCACCTTGGCTGGGATGTGTACTACACCGATTTTATCCTGCGTGAGGGCGCCGGCTTTGTGGCGGGTGGCCCCATCAGTATTTATGCGGGAGATGATCCGGGTATCTGGCTTCAGGGTTCGGCTGGCGGCTACAACTGGCAGATGGGGTATCACAAAAAATTCGAGCGAAATTCCACTCAGGGAGCCAATACAAGATCTTCTGAAGTGGATGGCTTTGCCCGACATCCTGATCCGATGAGCATTGATCCGGATCGTGGTGTGAGCGATATCACACTGGGCTATAATTTCGCGGAAACAGGCAATGCTGTTAAATTCATCTACGTTCAGGACAACATCCGCTATGCGACGGATGAAGTTGCCCGAACCACCGCGATTTATTCAGGACGGGATGAACAGGACATGATTGACGCCAATCAGGAAGCCATGCGAGTGAATTCAAATTATATGGGACTCATGTATCACGGTGTCTTTATTGAGGGCGTGCTCGAAATGGTGGCTGAATACGCGATGCAGAGCGGAACCGTGGTCAATGCTGAAAAATGCCCTGTCACAGCCACCGATCCAACAGGCGCCTGTATCAACGGTGAAAGTGATGACTATACCATTGATGCCAATCTCCAATATTTCGGTGTGACTTCAGGGATCTGGCGAGGCGCGATTCAGGGGTCGGGCGCAAGGGTGGGATATGATTATCTGAAAACCAGCGGGGATGCCAAGGATGACAATACGCTCAACGGCTTTACCGGTGCGTTTCCGGGACAGCGTTTCTCACAACAGATCGGATCAGAGCACAGCTACATGGGTGAGCAGAATCCCTTTGGAATGGGAACCCAGTTCTTTGGATATATTCCTGAGTATCACGGAAGTCGTGGTGTTTTTGCTCAGCAGGGTGTTGTCACAGGCGGTCTTGCAGGCGGCATGGACACCCGGGATGTCGAAAGCCAGGGTGGACGGGGAGACAACCCCGGTTTGACCATGCAGAATATCCGGCTGGATGTCCGGTTTGATCAACATTGGTTATTAAAAAGCAGCCTGAAACTTTTGTCGTTGAATGAATCGTTCTATCCTTACCTGAGTCCCGGGATTGGTGGAAACTATCAAACCCGTGGAAAACCGGTCACCACGCTGGATATGGGAAATGAAATCAACACTGAAATTTCCTATCTGGTCAACTGGAACGTCATGGTCATGTTTGCCTATACCCAGTTTATTCCCGGAGGCGGCATGAAAGAACTGGCTTCAGCCTATACCGGCGTGGATGCCGGCAGCGTCAAACTGGAATCCGTCAGCCGAACCGCCATGGAATTCATTGTAAAATTCTAACAGACTCTACATAGAGCATGTCTCATGGCATGCTCTCTCCCTTTAACCTTCCCCCCCTGTCCCCCTTTCGCCTTTATACGGATGAGAGGATAATCATGAGAGACCATTGTTAAATTTTAAGAATTTAGTTGCTCGTTTAACATAACTGTCTGTGTATATGAGCGTATAATTCATTTTGTTACTCGCTGAATATGCTGTTCAACACTTTCGGTAACAAACTTTCCAGATTGGTAGTCAGATTTTGTTTCATGTAATGCCGCATCAAGTTCACAATCACGGAGGTAGTTATAATGATGCAGATCCATTACAACAAATTTTTCTTTTCCATGGACAGTGATTACTAATTCATGTTCGTCATCAAGATTGCTCTCTATCGCGGAGATGCCTTTTGTTTTTAATTGATTGGCTGTTATAGAATTCATATGAGTCTCTTTGAAAGGTTATTCATAGCACTATTGATAGTACTATCGTATTAAAATTGGAACATCATTTCCTGATTTGTTTTCCTGGTTGGTGGATCATGGGGGATTGCCTTGACCTCGAAATTCTCAAAAAAGAGCCTGTTCTAATCCATTAAATTTATAAATTGTATCGGCTTATGTTTATGGTCCGGGTGATTATTTCCTAGTGAGAAGTGTCTCATCCTGCTACAGGAAATTGCAACCGGATGGTCGTTCCCTCTTTCCCGGTATTGAAAATCCTGATTTCTCCCTCATGTTCCTTCATGATTCCATAGCTCATGGACAGGCCCAAGCCTGTGCCTTTTCCCGGGGGTTTGGTGGTGAAAAACGGATCAAAGATTTTGTGTTGCACTGCTTCTGGAATTCCGCTTCCTGTGTCTGAAATATCCATCACCACCCACGGTTTCTGAAAAAAAGTATGGATCTGTAGCCGTTTGACAGGTGCGGATTCCATGGCATCCCGGGCATTGCTGATTAAATTGATCAGAACCTGTTCAATCTGGATATTATTGCAAAGAATGGTCGGTTGCCCCTTATCGTTCTGAAGCTGGATGTCAATGCCCCTGTTTCGGAGTTGAGCGCCTGTGAACAACATGGCGTCTTCCAGAATTTTTTGTAAAAAATGCTCGTTTTTCTGGATTTTCGATTCCATCCCGAAGGTCCTTAAATGGTTGGTGATTTGTGCGCAACGCTCAACCTGCTGGGTGATTTTATGCACATAATCTCTTGCTTTCACGGCATCCTCAGGAAGATGCATCAAGGAATTTTCAGCCGCCAAACTAATGATGCTCAGGGGTTGGTTGATTTCATGGGCAATGCCGGAAGCCATTTCTCCCAGAGAAATCAGCTTGGCCGTTTGAATCAACTGCCCTTGAATCTGGCTCATTTCATGATTGACCTTCTCCAGTTCCATGTTCACCCGTTTGAGTGTTTCTTCACGGGTTTCTCGTTCGCGGATATATTTGTTGATGAGAGCCAGTGAAAACAGAATGATCCCCAACATTCCAGATGCCATGACCCATAAAATCAAAGCGGAGCGTTGAACCAGGTGTTTCAAATTTTCCCGTTTATTCGTGATGTCATAATAGATTTCGATTGCACCGACAAATTCACCATCATGTACCAGCGGTACGTAGGTTTCTACCACATCCACTGTCACAATCTGATTTTCCATCGAGGGGGAATTTTTCTGAACCACTTTGCTGTAAACCTGCTTTTTTGCGACAATTTCATGAAAATACGCATTCTCATTGAGTTGGCCGATATCAAGAGCCTCTGTTGAAAACAGTACTTTGCCAGAAGCTGAGAACAACTTGAGTTTCATCAATTGAAGGTCCGCTTTCAGCATTTTGACTTCCTCACGCATTAGGGAGGTGATTGCCATGGATTCCAGTGTCTTTAGATCTCCGGAATAAATTAAATGCGAAAGGTGATTGCCCACTCGTATGGCCTCATCTTCAGTATTTCGGGTGAGTTGTTCCATAAACTCCGGAAAAATCACATAGACGGACCATGCTGTTGGAATCAGACCGAGTCCCAGTGACACCAGAATCAGCAGGAGTAGAAAACGGGATCGGCGTGGAATTGGAAAAAAGGGCATAAGGCAAGAACTCCATGGAGTAAAATCGGGAACGCTGTCATTTTATATAACCATTGTGCTCCAACTTGGCAATAGCTGATTCCAGGTTAAAAAAACATCGACATTTGATGAAAAAATGTTCATGAACCAGCTTAATGAATGGGTGGCCGAAATAAAAATTTCAACAAAACAGAAACTCCCGCTGTTGCTGGCAGAACAACCACCAACCAATGAACAATAGAGGCTTATGAAAATTTTGCTCGTGGATGATGAACATTTATTATTGGAGTTGTTGGCTGAAACCATCAGCCACGAAGGGCATGACGTCGTGACGGCCGTCAATGGTAAAATCGCCCTGGATTTGTTTTCCAAGACCAAACCCGGTTTTGACGCGGTGCTGACCGATATTAAAATGCCGGAAATGGATGGTTTGTCTCTGCTAAAACAGATCAGGAATCTGGATCCTGAAATACCGGTTGTGATCATGACCGGACATGGGGATCTGGATCTTTCCATTCAGGCGTTGCGGTTGAGTGCCTTTGATTACATGCTCAAACCGCTGAATCTTGCCAGTTTACAGCAAGTTCTTGAGAAAATTGCCGCAGTCTGTCAGCTCCATCAGGAGTTACCAGCCCTTCTGCCCTTTATGGAAAGTTCAACCACGCTCACTCTGCCTTGCCAGACACGCTGGATCAGTGTCGCGGTTTCCCACTTTCAGCAAATTTATGCGCCCCTGTGTCGTATGGCCAATGAGGGCTTTCAGGAAATCACCACGTCGCTTTATGAATTACTGAGCAACGCGTTCATTCATGGAAGCCTGGAAGTGGATTCCAGATTGAAGGAAGAATCTTGGGATAAGTTTGAAAATATGGTTCGACTGCGTGAAGTTGATCCGATTTTCGGAACCCGCAAGGTTCATGCCCACTGTCATGTGGCACCGGAGGGGATTTCCACAGAAGATCCTACGCATGTTATTGTGGGTGTTACGTTTGATGTGGAAGATGAAGGCAAAGGTTTTGATACCGCAAAACTTCTCAAAGCAAGGGATCCCATGGATCTATTGACGGCCAGTGGTCGTGGCATCATGATGATCCAGATGTTCATGGATGAAGTTTCCTGGAACGAAAAAGGAAATCGGATGCATTTGAAAAAAAGATTGAGAATTCCCCGAGGGGAATGACTATTTACATCCTCTGTGTCACGGACTTCACTGTGACCGTACAAAAATCCAAATTCAAAGGACTGATTCATGGAAAAAGTTGATGTCACCATTGTTGGTGCCGGTGTGGTGGGGCTTGCTGTTGCTCATACCTTTGCCAATGCAGGTCAATCTGTCGTTGTTCTGGAACGAAACGCTTCCTTCGGGCAGGAAGTCAGCAGTCGTAACAGTGAAGTGATTCATGCCGGAATTTATTATCCCGCAGGATCGCTCAAAGCAAAACTGTGTGTCGAAGGAAAAGAACTGCTGTATGCCTATTGTGAAAAATTCAGCATCCCTCATCAACGGATCGGCAAAATGATTGTCGCGACTTGTGAAGAGGAAGAGGATGTTCTGGATGGAATTCTCAAAAAAGCACAGAACAATGGTGTTCACGATTTGATCTGGCAATCCAAAGAAGATTTACAAAACAAAGAACCACTGGTCAAAGCGACCAAAGCCCTGTTTTCACCTTCTACCGGCATCATTGATACTCACAGCCTGATGCGTTCCTTTTTAAGATCCCTGGAAAATCATGGAGGCTTTTTATCGGCAAAAACACGTCTGGAACGAGTCAGTCTGGTTCCCGACGGATTTTTGATTGAAGCCGACAATGAGGGCGAACTCTATAGCTTCGAAAGCCAGATCCTGGTCAATGCGGCTGGACTTGGTGCTCAGACCGTCGCTCATTCCATCAACGGCTTTGATCCAGCGCTGATCCCTCCTCTGTATTTGTGCAAAGGCAACTATTTCACCCTGTCCGGAAAAAGTCCCTTCAATCATCTCATCTATCCTGTTCCGGAAAAAAGCGGCGCGGGACTCGGCATTCATGCCACTCTGGATCTTGCCGGTCAAACCCGTTTCGGTCCGGACACGGAATATATTTCAGCGGAAAATTATGATGTCATGGAAGAGCGGAGGCCCCTGTTTGAAGAAGCCATTCGACGTTATTATCCAGCTCTGGGATCCATGAAACTGAATCCGGGATATGTTGGAGTTCGTCCCAAACTGCAATCACCGACCAGTACCTTCCATGACTTTGTAATTCAGGATTCCTCGGTTCACCACATTCCGGGACTGGTTCATCTGTTTGGCATTGAATCACCTGGTTTGACTTCCTGTCTCGCTATTGGAAAGCATGTTTTTAATCAGGTTAAAGGTTAAAAAAGGTTAAAGGTTAAAAAAGGTAAAAGGTGAAAGGTGAAAGGTGAAAGGTGAAAGGTGAAAGGTGAAAGGTGAAAGGTGAAAGGTGAAAGGTGAAAGGTGAAAGGTGAAAGGGGAAAGGTGAAAGATAGGTTCATGGGATTTGAGGATTTGGAGGTGTGGAAAAGATCGGCACGATTGAGTGCAGAAGTTTATAAACACTTACGTGATCTCAAAGATTTTGGATTCAAGGATCAAATTACCCGTTCAGGGCTTTCTGTTCCGAGTAATATCGCTGAGGGTTTTGAACGTGAGTCAGAAAAAGATGGCGTGAATTTTCTGTCTTATGCCAAAGGATCCTGTGGCGAATTACGAACCCAAATCTATATCGGAATCGATATCGACTATATTGACAAAGATACTGGATTACAATGGATCCGGGAAACTCGTGAAATCTCTTCCATGATCACTGGCCTCATCAAAACCAAACGCAAACGCCTAAATTCTTAAAACAGCTCATAACCCTTCCCCCTTTAACCTTTAACCTCCCCCTTTAACCTTCCCCCTTTAACCTTTAACCTTCCCCCTTTAACCTTTAACCTTTAACCTTTAACCTTTAACCTTTAACCTTTAACCTTTAGAAATGATGCTTTTTTTCTTCCTGATTCTGCTGTTGGCCGGGGCACCTTGTTTCGCCACTGAGCCAATAGATCTGCAACAACTCTGGAATCAGGCACATTCCAAAAATCTGGCGGAGCATCCTTACTGGTTACGACTTCTGCATTATCATTTTCCTGTGGAATCTCCGGGGCAGTGGCACACAGAAAGTGATGTGATTTCACCTTCATTTTTTTTATCCTCCTCCGGGCGGTCAGATCCTGAAGCGGAATTGATTGCCACGCTTTCCGCCTTGCTCGAAGACCTTCCGGAAGATCCTGACCAACATGCACAATGCCGGTTCATGGCCCGGTTTCAATGGCTGAAATCCCAACTTGATTTTTCAAAGACCACGCTGAAAAAACTTCCATGCCCACGGTTTGAACAATGGATCAGTCTGGAACATCTGGATTCGATCAGCCTGGTTTATGTTTCAGCATACATGGATAATCCGGCGTCCATTTACGGTCATATCTTGCTTAAAGTGAATTCCAGACATCCGTTGTTCGGACACACGCTTCTGAGTCCGACCCTTAATTTTGGAGCGATTGTCGATCCGGCTGACCATCCTCTCATGTATGCGCTCAAAGGGATCTTCGGCGGATACACGGGCCGCTTCACAGATGAACGGTTTTATAATTACAATCATCTGTATGGGGAATCAGAATTGAGAGATTTGTGGGAATATTTTCTGAATCTCGATGACACTCAAAAAAAGCGACTTGTGTACCATGCGTGGGAGTTGCTTCAGGGGGTCGAATTTCAATATTACTTTTTTCTTGATAACTGTGCCTATCGCATGGGTGAACTTCTGGAAATGGCATGGGATACCGAACGACTGAATCCGCCCTTTGCCTTGTGGCGCATTCCTGTGAGCATTTTTCATCGGGCCGCTCAGATCCGTGTGGATGAAAACCCCCTGTTGGGAAAAATAGCACTGTTGCCCTCAAGACAGCGTCGGTTACAGCAAAAATTCAACAATCTCACTGAAACACAAAAAGCAATCCTGAATGGTGCGTCTCAAAACCCTAATATTGAAAACGATCCTGAATTTCTGAAGCTTTCCCTGGAACAGCAAACGGAAATTCTGGATGCGCTGATTGATTATTTTCAGTATCAGTTGTCACAAAAACCAGCAGACCTCCTGGTGGCGCAAAAACATAAAATACTGCTGGCAAGAAGTCGTTACCCCATGATAACCCGCCCCGGGAAAATCGAAAACCCCGAGCCACCGACAGCAGGTTCTCCTCCGCAAAAAATAAGGTTGGGGGTGGGATATAATGACGCTCTGGGGGCCTCGACAGAAATTGGACTTTGGACTTCCTATCATGATCTTGGTGCGAATGATGCCGGACATTTGCCTCATTCTCAACTGGTCACGCTGGATTTGAGATTAAGAATTTACCCGGATCAGGAAGTGGTTCTTGACCAATTGACTCTGGTGGATATCATGGCCTTGAACACATTTCCGGTATCATTGCCGGGAAATGCTGGAATGTCATGGGATATTTCCGCCCGTGTGGAACGTTCCACCATGAAATGCAGAACGTGTCGAGTATTGAATTCCAGTGGTGGCATAGGAAAATCGTGGAGTACGACAGATCGTCAATGGCTTGGCTTTGCGCTGTTTGATGGATTTATCCTGGGAGATCAGGCGAATCTTTCAAGAATTTCAACAGGACTCGCACCGCAGATTGGCGGACTGTGGAGCGGCTCATGGCTGAAATTAATGTTCAGGAGTCAATGTTTCAGGAGTTTTGCTGGACCAACTCTTGAAGATTGCAAAATAGAAACGATAACCAGTTTGTTTCCCTCAAAAAATTGGGATTTCCGACTGGAAACAATGGTTTATCATGGGAGAGAATATCATGTGGCGGCAAATTATTATTGGTAGAAGCCTTCGTTGGTTCATGAGTGGTTTGGGTCTGCTCTGTTTATTGGCATCAAACCCGAATCCCCTGCACGCAACCCATAAATGTCCGAAACCACCGGTGGTTTCCAGCGGGTTTGGCCTGTTTTTCACCACCACCTATCTGCCGATAGCGAGTTCCATGGCATCCACCAAGTCCATGAATACGCTGGGATGTCAGGATGGGCACCCTTCCAAATCGTTTTACAAGCCCAAACCCAGAAATCAGGTTTACCAATATCTGCAGGAAAATCTGGAGTATGTCAAAGAAGAGGTGTCAACAGGCGAGGGCCAACATCTGGAAGCCCTGTCGGTGGTGGTGGGTTGTTCCCGTCAGGTGTATCCTGTATTTGCCCAAACCATGCACAATGCCTATTCCAGGATATTCACCCCCTCCAATGATCCTGATCCACATGCCCGCATCACCGATGAATTGCTGGAAGTGGTTTTCCACAACCATGAGTTGTATCATTCCTGCGCCGAAGAAGAATCCTAGTTGGGAGCCATTCCTTATTTTCGTCACCTCCGTGGATTCCCGGTTCATTCAGCGGGACGTCGTTTCATGCTGGAAAGCAGGGACAATACCCAGGGTCTGAACGCTATCAGAAACGCGGTGCTGTGACGGTCTTCCGGCGGATGCGTGGAATCATTGTTGTTCAATTCCTTGAGCATTTTCACCAGTTTGTCAATTTGCTGATTGATGATTTTGATCGACTCTTCTGATAATTTTCCCGGAATAAACACCAGCCGTTCATTGCTCATATTGAAGGGATAATCCAGAAATTCCTGCTGAATTTTGGGTCGATACAAATTCCAGATCGGGCCATCCTTCCGCCAGAAAACATTGTCTGAAATCAGCAATTTGATCTTATTGCCGGGGTGCAGTTCAAGGACCCCGATTTTATCCAGCTTCAGCAGAATTTTGGAAAGTTCCAGTTCCGTGATATGAAACTCTTCCATGATGAGTTTGGGGGACCAGCCGATGATGATCATGTATAGATACACCAGCAATTTGGGGCTATCCGCCAACTCTCGTTCCTGCTCAACCGTCAGGGAATGGGTTCGGCCATCATCATGAAGCTTGCTCATTTTGGCCAGTTCAAAAAAATCCAGATCAATCAGTTTGCAGATTTCTTCCAGACGTTTCAGGGAAAAACTGTGTTCCGCAAACAGCCGTTTGACACTGGCCTCACTCAGCCCGAGATCGCCAGCGAGTTTTTTATAGGTGATGCCCCTGGCTCTCAGATACTTTTTCAGGGTATCCACCAGTTTTGCGGTCTGGCTCATAATGTCAGGCTCTTGTTGATGGTTCCATTGAAAATGCTGTCAGGCACAAACCGTCGCAACAACAACAGCATATTGGCATCAATCCCGACAGAATAGCGCAAACGGGAACTGGAATCGGTGGTCGCTTTGAAAATCACTTCCGCCACATGTTCCGCGGTGGTTCCCCAACGGTAAAAGCCCATGATCCGCTTGATGATTTTGTTGACGTATTTGTCATAGGCCTGGAGGGTGTCACTATGCGTCATGTCTTTCGAACTTCCATCAAATTCTGTTTTAACGATTCCCGGTTCAATGATTTTCATGTGGATATTGAAGGGTTTCAGTTCATGTTGCAACGATTCGGAAAAACCTTCAACGGCCCATTTCGTTGCATGATACAGACTGAACAGGGGAAAAGACACCCGACCGCTGAGCGAGGCCACATTGACAATGGTTCCTGAACGATTCTCGCGAAAATGAGGCAGAATCGCCTGTGTTACATCCATCACACCCAGCACATTGGTTTCAAACTGCCGCTTGATCTGCTCATGGGTTGCCAGTTCAAAGGCGCCGATCAGGCCGTAGCCCGCATTATTCACCACTGCGTCAATTTTACCAAACCGTTTGATCGCCCGGGCAATGCCGTCTCTTACAGATTCAGGAACGGTCACATCCAGATGAATACATTCCACATTAGGCAGTGTGGTGAGTTCGGTTTCTTTTTCAGGCGTCCGCATGGTGGCAGCGACATTCCAGCCTTTTGACTGAAAATGTCGAACGGCGGCTTTGCCGATCCCGCTGGATGTCCCTGTGATCAGGATGGTTTGTGACATAGTCATCTCCGGTGAGAGTGTTCAGGATAAGAAACAGACATTTTAAATTGTTGTAACAAACTTGCGGACGAATGGAAATACTTTGCATTTCAGATTTTACTTTTTTTAAGTTGAGGCGCATAAAACCGTAGCAGAATCATGCTGAAATGTATTGTAACCACGAAATATTGAGGATCAATTGTCGTCCTCGTCTTCTGTCACCTGAGTCAGAATATCTACTGAGAGAACGGAATGTCGGAAATCAAAATTCATCCCAAATTACAAAAAATCTACTCAACACTCACTACACAGGAACAAGAATTGTTGGAACTGTTTTCCATCATCTATGAAGCGCCTCAAAAACATATCTTGTTGCAAATAATTATAGCGGCGAAACTCCAGTCAGGCACTCCCCTCAACGAAAATTCCCTGACCCTCATCCTGAAACAATTCATCAAAAAAGGTTTGATCAACGCGAAGTTTGAATGCAATCCGGATTATGTGGAAGAGTTGACCTCCATAGCATGTCAAAAAGAAAGTTTTAGAAACATTCTCTGGGCGATTCGTCGGCACATGTCAATAACCTATTTCGATAAGTCGCTGGAACGTCATCTCAGTGTATTCAGAAGTGAATTATATTCAGGCAATATAAATTCCGCGATAAGCACAATGCACACTATTAATAATGACTTTGGCCATAGGCTCACAAAGCCTGTGCTGGAATATCTGTGTGGAAAACGCACCCTCTCCGACTGGATGGATTTACTGCCCAATCAAGTGAGCCTACACCTTTCGTTTTATCAGGCGGACTACCTTCTGATGACAATGAACAGCCAGGTTTTACCATTCATGGTACGCATAGAACAGCGTCTGAACCAACTCAAGGAAGAGGAACAGGGAGTATACAGGCAACTTCTGGTTATCCTGTATCTGTTGCGGGGGAATTGGGAAAAGGCAGATACGCTCATCAAACAGGAAAAATTCAGTCCTTTTCATGGGGTGCGGGGGCTTATAAAATTTCTGAAAGATGACAATAGCGGGGCTTTGACCGAGTTTGAAAGTGCACTTGCCTATCTTAAAAAACTGACAGGGAAAAAAAAACTCGTCCTCCTGGACCCTTTTCTGGGAGTCTTTTATGTGCTGGCTCTGCTAAAAAACCGAAATATTCAGAATGTATCTGTTGCTGAAAACTATCTTGATGCCGCGTTAAAACAAGAGTCACCTCAGTTTCAAGGCGCACATAGCGCATTGAAAGCCCTGGTTTTTTCGTTAAAAAACCAGATTCCCCATACAAACTACTGGCTGAACCGGGCTCATAGCCATTTAAATTCCAGCATCAGCATGCTGGTCACGGCTCTGGTCACAGCATGGATTGATCCTGACATACTTCCCAAAATGCTCACATTTCTGAATCGCTGGAAAAATGAGGCGGAACGCTTTGGCTTTGAATGGTTCTCCATGGAATATTCTGTACTGCTGAATGAGGTTGAACCCTCCGACCGTCATTTTAAAGAAGGCACGGAACGCCTGGACCACAAACTAAAACTCAAAAGTCTGATTCACAACATTCCCAAAGTGGAATACTGGAAGATCATGCTGGATGCCTTGTCGCAAATGAGCGAACAATCAACGAAAGCCTCTGTTGACAAACAGGAACGTCTGATCTGGTCCTTCACTTTGTCTAAACGTCCTGTCTATTATGTGGGAAATGCCCCCGCAAAAGACGAACCGCTGAATCTATTGGAAGACCACTCCCTTGAAGTCGCACCGAAACTTCAGAGTATTCTCAAAAGTGGCGTTTGGAGCCGAAGTAAAATCGTGACCGTAAAACAACTGCGGGAAGATGACAACCTCAAATCCCTGCTGACAGCGCAGGATGAACAGATCCTCAGTGTGGTGGAAGTTCTGAAAAACACCTATCCCCATTCCGAAAATTATTCTGAAGTTGTGTCCAGAGTCTTGAACAGCCTGGCCGGGCACCCGCTGATTTTCCAGGGAAACACAGGGATTCTGCTGGAAGTGATCCTGGATGAACCTGAATTATGGGTGGAACAGGTTGGCAAGGAATTCAATCTCAGGTTTTCCATTGATATAGGAAAATTTAATAATGCCAGAGTTATCCTTATCAAAGAAACAGCCTCCCGGTTCAAGGTCATCCAAATCAAACAGGAACATCAGCGTTTGGCAGGACTATTCAACAACAAACCGATCCGTATTCCGGCACAAGCCCAGGAACAGTTATCCCGTGCTGTTGCCGGACTTTCCTCAATGATCAGAGTCCACTCTTCGCTGGAAGGACATCTGGAAGGCGTTGAAACGGTGGATGGGGATTCCCGTTGTCATGTCAATTTGAATCCCTACGGTTCCGGTCTGCGTGTGAATCTGATGGTCAAACCGTTTCCATTGGGTAGTTTGCTGATCAAGGCCGGCAAGGGCGGAGAGCATGTGATCACTGAGATCGAAGGAAAACGCATCCAGGCCAAACGGTCCTTGTCCGGGGAAGAAGCCAATGTGGCAAAAGTGTTGAAATCCTGTGAGGTGCTGAATTATTTTCCTGAACAGGATCGGGAATGGTTGATTGAGGATCCTGAAGCCTGTCTGGAATTGCTACTGCAACTGGACGATATCAAGGATCATGTGGTGCTGGAATGGCCGGAAGGTGAAAAATTTGCGATCAGGCATCGTACCTCGCTGAAGCATGTTCACATGACGATCAAGCATCAGAATGACTGGTTTGGCATTTCTGGAAATATTCAGGTTGATGACCAGTTGGTGATGGATCTCAAGGAATTGCTGACACTGGCACAGAGTCACTCCGGCAAATTCCTTCCCCTGGGTGACGGGGAATTCATGGCACTCACCGAGTCCTTCCGAAAACGTCTGGATGATATGCTGGCGTTTGGTGACAATACCAAAGAGGGTTTGAAATTTCATAAACTGACAACCATGGCTCTGCCCGATCTGACCGATGAAGTGGGTGCCGTTGAGGGCGAACGAGCCTGGTCCAGCCAGCTCAGTCGTCTGGAGAAAGCCCGGAAAATTCAGCCCGAAGTGCCCCCGACATTGCAGGCGGAATTGCGCGAATATCAGCTTGAGGGATTTGAGTGGCTGGCTCGTCTGGCAAACTGGGGTGTCGGTGCCTGTCTGGCCGATGACATGGGGTTGGGCAAAACCCTGCAAGCCATGACCATCATGCTGGATCGTGCCACTGAAGGGCCCTCTCTGGTGGTTGCTCCCACCTCCGTCTGTCTTAACTGGATTAACGAGGCAACACGCTTCGCACCGACCCTTCGGCCTGTGATCTGGGGTGGAAAAGATCGTGAATCGCTCATCAGCGGCATTGGGCCGTTCGACATGCTCATATGCAGTTATACTCTGCTACAACAGGATATTGCCTTGCTGGAACCCGTGAAATTTCGCACCATTGTTCTGGATGAAGGCCAGGCCATCAAGAATCGGGATACCAAACGGTCTCAGGCCGCAATGAGTCTGCAAGGAGAATTCAAGATCATCACCACAGGAACTCCGCTGGAAAATCATCTGGGTGAACTCTGGAATCTGTTTCAATTCATCAATCCCGGACTGCTGGGATCCATGGAAAAATACAACCAGCGTTATGCATATCCCATCGAGCGGGATCAGGATAACAATGCCCGCCAACGCCTTAGAAAACTCATTCAGCCGTTCATCTTGCGCCGCATTAAAAGCCAGGTTCTGCAGGAATTGCCACCCAAAACTGAAATTGTACTGCATGTGGAACTCACCCGGGAAGAACGGGCGATGTATGAAGCCCTGAGACAAAAAACCATTGAATCCCTGGCAAATTTCAAGGGACCTGAAGGCGCGAGACATTTGCAGATTCTGGCAGAAATCATGAAACTGCGCAGAATCTGCTGTCATCCACGATTGATTCTGCCTGAGATGCCTCTGGCCGCGTCCAAGCTGGAATTGTTCGGGGAAGTGGTGGCAGAATTGCGGGAAAACAAACACAAGGCTCTGGTCTTCAGCCAGTTTGTGGATCATCTGTCCATCATCAGGGAATACCTGGATCAACACAAATTCAGCTACTGCTATCTGGATGGCAGCACACCACAGAAAAAACGTCAGGAAGAAATCAACCGGTTTCAGACGGGAAAAACGGACCTGTTCCTGATCAGCCTCAAGGCCGGTGGCACAGGACTGAACCTGACAGCCGCGGATTATGTGATTCACATGGATCCCTGGTGGAATCCCGCCGTGGAAGACCAGGCTTCAGATCGGGCACATCGGATCGGGCAGACACGACCTGTCACCATTTACCGGTTGGTGACACGGGAAACCATTGAAGAAAAAATTGTGACTTTGCATCAGCATAAACGTGAACTGGCCAACAGTCTGCTGGATGGAACAGAAATGAGCGGCAAGCTGTCAGCGGATGAATTGCTGAAGCTGATCAGGGAAAATTAAGAGTCGGCCTTGGGGAAATTGTCCACTGTAAATAGTTTTTTGCTTTAACAGTTAAGCAATTTAATACTTTAACATGGATTACAATCATATTGCGATACAATGGATTGAACATATGATTCAACATGGAACTGGTTCATAAGCTACTGATTTGTGTTGATATTAAATTAAGCAATTATCTGCTTTTATTGACCAATCGGTGAGGCTTTATGCAACATTTGACTGCAATTTATGGAACATGAACCTTACAGTACCAATCCCTGTTTTTTCATGTGTCTGATTTGTTGAAAATCGGGATCTTTATAGAACCGGGTATGAGGAAGTTTATGATTTTTTATGGGAACAGGCAGTTGTTTGTTTTCAAATTGACGGATCAGAGTAATCAACGCCTCCGCTTCATAGAGACTGGATTGATAAGTCAACTCCACAAAATTCTTGCCCGGTATGCCATTCAATTCATAGCGTACCAGTATATCTCCCGCATCCACTTTGGTGATCATCCAGTGAATTGAAAAACCTGTGGGCTGATTATTCAGCAATTCCCACAAATTACACATGGTTCCTCGATTTTCAGGAAGAAGCCCATGGTGAACATTAAGACAACCGACAGTGGGAATACGGAGAACTTCCGGAGAGTATATATTTCTGGTTCTTAAATTAAAAATCAGATCCGGATTGAGGCTTTTGAGCAACTGAGTTGAATCTGGATGATTGATGTTTTTGACATAATGAACTGATGCAAAACAGCGATCCCGTTGTTTCAAAAAGGATGTCACCATGTTTTTCAACATGATACATCCAGTTCGCCATCCACCAATCAGAATGAATCTGAAAATTTTTTTCAATACACCAACGGTGAGATTATCAATGATGAGTAATGTGAGTTGATGCTCTGAAGCAAGCTGTTGAGTCAAGGTTTGAAACAGAAACTGATAATTATCCCGAACAAATGTTGCACGGGATGTGACAAACAGGATGTTCATCCAATCACCCGCTCCATTTTTCTCTAAAAATAAAAAACACAGCTCCCATCAGACAAAATGCGGCCCACAAATAATTCCATGTGAGTTTTTCTCGCAGATAAAATACCGAAAAAGGAACAAAAATACTGAGGGTAATCACTTCCTGCACAATTTTTAACTGACCGACATTCATGACCTCATGACCAATACGGTTTGCCGGAACCTGGATGAGATACTCAAACAATGCGATGCCCCAACTGACCAGAGCCGCAAAGATCCAGGGTTTTTCGGCCATATTTTTCAAATGCCCATACCAGGCAAAGGTCATGAACACATTGGAGCAACAAAGCAACCCTATTGTCAATAAATACGACCGCATATTTTTTACACCTTCACAGAGTTATCAAATACTTGGGTTTCGTATTCATGAAAAAATTAATGAAGTTGAAGAGGATTGCCTAATTGAATTTCGAATCCGCAGGCTCTGGCAGTTTCAGTCAGTGGTGATAATTGAAATTTTTCATGTCCCAATAGTTCTGTCAAAGCAGAAATCAGGGCTTGTTGCAGGGCTTGTTGATGAGCCACTGAAACAGGCATCTGCGTTCGATCATTAATCATCAACTGAAGTTGTTGCACATTTTTAGAAATTGATGCTGGAAATTTTGAATCAACCGCCAGTTTTTTGGAATATTCCCATGATTGTTTTAAAACCGATTTAAGCTTTTCAGAAAGCGTTCCCTCCAGACCACTGCGATGAGCATAGAGAATTCCCGGTTTGTTGTCCGTCAGATCAAAACTGAAAATTCTGACAGTGCCAAACAAAACGACTCCGGGACCATAAGGCATATGCAGATAGTCCGCAAGATCCAGCCATTGTGCGTCCTGTTCTTTCCATGTTTGAAAAATATCAAGCAGGGGTTCCAGTTTGGTTTTTTGTGCGGTTTCCGTATACAGTTTTACATTGATTCGTTGAATATTTTCCATAGCTCCTGTTTCACAATATTTGTGTGATAAAAATGGTTTAATTCCAGAAATAAGGATTACTGCGCTTTCTGCGCGATTCTACTGTAAACGACATTGGCTTCTTCAACAAATAACGTCGAATGTTCGACACGGAAACGGGCGTTTTCTTCGTTCACAACGACTGTGGAACCATCCACCGATGAAAAGAAATATTCTGCGTATTTAATGAAAAATATACTGGTGCTGACAAATTTTTCACGAAATTTTTCAACAGTACTGTAATCACCAAATTCCTCAAATCCCTGTGTAAGCAACAACGCTTTTGCGGATTTTTCCATGGCGGAGGTGGACAGGTCAAAAGCATCCTGAAAACGTCCGCTTTCCAGACACAAGGTTGCCTGTGCGTTTTGTCGGTCACATTCTTCCAGCAAAAATTCTGTACGAGGCACCATTTCCCCAGCGCATTCGCCCTGCCCGGTAACCACCTTGAATTCACGGGTTCTTCGGGAATCAGTAAAAAACTCAGGGTGTTCCTCAAAGGATGGCAGACTCATTAAATCTTCCAGTTCCTGTTTAACACGTTGTTTTCCAACACGTTGCATGAAGCCGGAAAAAACTTCATCCTGTTGACGTTCATTCTTAAATAATTGTTCAATGCGTTGGATGGCCTCCGGAATATTATGTGGGGAAATTTTTCCAACGGCCAAACCATAAGATTTTGCGTTTTCAGTGGTTGTTCCACCCAAAATCATTTGAAAGACAGGCGCTGTTTTTCCCTGTTTGGATTGTGCAGAACCAAAGAATCCCAGATCCGCGATGTGGTGCTGGCCACAGGAATTGGGGCAACCGCTGATTTTGATTTTCATATCTTTGCTTTCAGCCAGATCGCTCATTTCATTCTGGAATTTATCATTAAGCACAGAGGCCAGTCCTCTGGATGCCGCAATACCAAGTTTGCAAGATTCACTGCCGGGACAAGAGGTAATATCCCCCAGGGTATTCGCCAGACCATGGTATCCAAGCTGTTTGAGATCTGCAAACAAAGCGGGAAGGTCGCCATCAGCAACCCAACGAAAAAGAAGATTCTGCTCCACACTGAAACGGATGCTGTCCTTGATGTATTTTCGGGAAATATCAGCCAGAGATCTGAGAGAGGTCGCACCAATGTCGCCCAAGGGTAAAAACACATGAACCACTGAATATCCCGTTTCTTTCTGATGTTCCACATTGGCCTTGTACCAGCGTTTGAATTCAGCACTCTGCGAATCCAGATCAAGCGTTGACGGGGCTTTCAAAGGTGCCTCAGAATATTCCGCATAGCGTGAAAGGACCGTATCTCTAAAACTGTCTGCTTTGGGCAATTTAGATCGTTCCACTTCAATCATTTTGAAGGTTTCCTCGATACCGAATTTGTCAACCACAAATTTGAATCTTGCCTTATTTCTGTTTTTTCGTTCGCCATGCCGTGTAAACACGCGGGCAATTGCCTGAATAACAGCAAAGATCTCATTTCTCGGAATAAAATCATACAACAGACGACCTTGCCGGGGAACCGCGCCCAACCCGCCACCAATGTACATTTCAAACCCTTTGACTGGAATACCGTCTACCATTTTTATTTTGGCGATAGCCCCCATATCATGCATTCTGGCGAGTCCACACATTTCACCCGCGCAACCGGAATAGGCAATTTTAAATTTTCTACTGAAATCCTGGGCTTCAGGATGTTCCAGCAGAAAATCCGCCATAGCCAGTGCATCGGGAGTCACATCGAACGATTCAGTGGCACAAGCTCCGGTTTTGGGACAGGCACACACATTTCTGACCACGTTGCCACAGGCTTCACGTGTTGTAATACCCACTTCGGCCAAACGGCGCATCATTTCAGGTGTGTTGCGAATATCCACGTTATGATACTGAATATCCTGTCTGGTTGTGACATGAGACACACCATCCGCGATTTCTTCAGAAAGATCAGCTAGCGTTTCCAGTTGCCTGACAGACACCATTCCCAGAGGGAGTTTGATTCTGATCATCTGAACTCCGCTCTGGCGTTGTCCATAAACCCCATAACGCAAGCGGAACTCCGTGAAGATAAGCTCTGGAACATCCCCTTTGAGCCATCGGTTCAGCTCTGTTTCATAGAGGTCAATCGTTTGCTGAATGTTATGGAATTGCGCGACATTCTGCCACTCTTGCGTTGATGTGACTTGGGTTTGCATAAGACAATCCTGGAAAACGGGTTAAAGAAGGGTAAAAGAATCAATTTGGATGGGGTACCGTAAATCAAATTAGAAAAAAATAAAGACAGGATATGTTCTGTTCTGATTATTTATGAGAATGCGGCCTTGAGGTTTTGCAACCCGCTTAAAATGGAATAATCAGGATAATTTTTATTTTGAAATTTGACGGGATACAAAGTTTTGTTTCCCTGCATTTTACAGGGAAACAATCAGGATGGAAAACATGACTTACAATTCTGATCAGGCAGACGCTGTTTCCTTGGATGCGGAGAGCTTTTGCAACGCATTCGCAAGCCTTGACTTATAGCGTGCGGCAGTTCCATGTTGCAGAATGCCCTTGGTCACAGCTTTGTCGATTGTTTTCTGAATGGATGGAAATGATGTTTGTGCTTCGCCTACATCACCTTTTTCAAGCAATGTTCGGAATTTTTTAATACTGGTTCTCAAGGCTGAACGCAGAGAACGATTTCTTTCATATCTTTTTTTAGTTTGTTCCACTCGTTTGATCGCTGATTTATGACTTGGCATAGGTTTGATCCTCAAAAGGCGTTAATAAAATGCTCAATGACAGGTGAATTCCCGGAATACTGAACACTTATGACATCAAATCTGGGTTGCAACTGAAACAACTTGCGCTGATTTATAAAATACAATCCCAGTTGATGCAGTTTTGTCTGTTTTTTACGGGTCACCGACAACGATGGATGAATTTCCCTCCCTGAACGGGTTTTGACCTCACAAAAAATCAGATATTCTTCGTGGGCGGCAATAATATCAATTTCGCCCAATACACATCGAAAATTTGTTTCAATAATTTGATAATGCTTCTGTTCCAGATGCATTACAGCCAAAGCTTCTCCCTTTTGTCCAAGGCTCTTACTTTGCTGAGTCATGGCGTTGGGAAAAGAGATAATTGTGTTTGAGACAACACTGAACGACAAAAAGAACGACGATGTATTGGACTCAAGCCATGAATTTGTATAGCCTGTCTATGCTTGGCCGTGGGATATCCCTTGTGCTGTTCAAAATCCCATTCAGGATAGCGTTTTGACCAGCCTTTCATAATCCGGTCTCTCGCAACTTTGGCCAGCACCGAGGCCGCCGCAATACTCATGGAGATGGCATCACCCCTGACAACAGTTTTTCCCTTGATTGAAAGAGGAGGATACTGATTTCCATCCACCAACACATAATCAGGATGAACTCTCAATTTATCAACAGCCAGCTTCATCCCGGTCAAAGTCGCCTGCAAAATGTTGATCTTGTCAATTTCAGCGGGACTCATCACTTGTATCGAATAGCTTTGAGCCTGAGTCCGGATAATATTGAATAATAATTCTCTTTGTTTTTCTGAGAGTTTCTTGGAATCATTGAGCGGATGTGAGATATCCCAATGCGCACCCAGTATCACCGCCGCAACCACCACAGGTCCAGCCAGAGGACCACGACCCGCTTCATCCACTCCGGCGATACAGCGGAATCCTTCTGAAACCGCCTGTTGCTCAATTTGAAGATTTGGAAGATTTTGTGGAGACGCCAAGTCTCTCTTTGATCCGTGCCGCTTTTCCACTCAATTCTCTCAAATAATACAATTTTGCCTGGCGAACAGCACCAACCTTCATCACTTCCACATTTTCAACCCTGGGGGAATGAAGTGGAAAAGTTCGCTCTACACCATGACCCTGGGTGACTTTACGTACAGTGAATGTCGCATTGGCGTTATTTTTGCCGCGATGTTTACTGATCACGACGCCAACAAATGGCTGAATTCGTTCTTTTTCACCTTCAACAATGCGGTACAGGACTTTCACAGTGGAACCTACCTGAAACTCAGGAATGGTTTTGCGAACCTGTGATTTCTCAACTATTTTCATAAGATCTGACATGTTTAATCTCAATTAAGATGTTGCAAGACACGCAAGAATGATTCTTGCCTAATGGAGTAAATCCGGACGCCGTTTCAACGTTCTGAGACGAATCTGATCCTGACGCCATTCATGAATATTTTGGTGATGCCCTGACAACAACACGTCCGGGACGGTCATCCCCCTGAATGTTTCAGGACGAGTGTACTGAGGATATTCCAGATACCCTTCCGCAAAGGATTCCTGCTCCAGAGAACTTTGATTTCCCAACACTCCGGGAATTAAACGACTGATCACTTCTATCATCAGCATGGCAATCACTTCACCACCTAAAGTGATAAAATCGCCACCTGAAATTTCTTCATCAACCTGGGTGCGGATACGTTCATCAAATCCTTCATATCGTCCACAAATCAGCATGATTGCAGGGTATTGATCCAGTAATCTTCCAGCGGTTTTCTGGGAAAAACGCTCGCCCTGTGGCGTCAGCAAAACTTTTCCCACAGAGGAGTAGTTTGTTTCCAACCTTTTCTGGCAGCTTTCAATAGCGTGAATGACAGGTTCAGGTCTCAAAACCATTCCAGGTCCGCCACCATAGGGAAGATCGTCAACCTTGTGATGTTTTCCCAGGCCATGTTCTCTGAAATTGTAAAAACCAATGGAAAATATTTGTTTTTCCAGTGCTTTACAAATCAAACTTTCTGACAGAAAAGACTTAAAAATCTCTGGAAACAGCGTCAATACTTCAAAATGCATCTGTACCGGAAGACGGATCATTCGCATTATCAAACATGCCGTCCAAGGGCTGGACCAAGATTAATTTCTGATCAATATTCACGCTTTTGACCACATCTTTAGTCACGGGGATCAGGATTTCCCGTTCCTGTTTCTTCACGACATACACATCATTGGCACCTGTTTCAAACACATCAGTCAACAGGCCCAGCAGATGACCTTCCATGTCTTCAACCCTACAACCGATAAGTTCATGAAGAAAAACCTCATCGTCAGCCAATGGTCGCAATGCCTTGTCAGGAAGAAAAACTCTGCTTCTCAGACATGACTCTACAGCATTCCGTGATTCCAGATCACTGAACTGTACCAACCACATGTTTTTATGAGTTCGTATTCTCCGAATTTCATGGGCTTGCAAACCTTGGGAAGTTTCAATCCAGAATGATTCAGCATCCAGATAATATTCTGGTGTGTCTGTGAGAGGAGAAATACGCAGTTCACCCTGCACCCCATGAGGTGCTACAATGGTTCCAATCCAGGTAAAATCCGGATAATTTGTGGAAAACCTTTTTTTCTTCAAATCAGGCGACTTCGATATTAAGGTTTTTCATCAGTTTTTTAACACGTTCTGTGGGTTGGGCACCAACAGAGATCCAGTGTTTAACCCTGTCTGCGTCGATACTGCAACGGTTTTCCTGAACCATAGGATTATAAAAACCAATTTTTTCAATATAAAGTCCTTCACGTTTTTTATGACTATCAATAACAACCACATGATAATAGGGACTTTTTTTTGCTCCACCACGTGCCAAACGAATCTTGACCAAAGGAAACCTCCTTAATGTACTTGTTGAGAATATGCTACATCAGCGTAGCAGGTTTTAAATGAAATCAATGAACTAGCGAGGCATCATCTGCTGCATCATCTGCATGGCTTTTCGAGGATTGTTCATTTTTGTAAGTTTATTCATCATGGATTTCATCTGCACAAACTGCTTCAATAATTTATTGACATCCTGAACTTTTGTGCCACTCCCCTTGGCAATCCTTGTGCGTCGGGAGCCATTGATCATATTGTGATTCTGCCGTTCAGCATTTGTCATGGATGAGATAATGGCATCAATATGCAACAACTGTTTTTCATCCACATTCGCGTTTTTCATCATATGGGAATTGGCACCGGGTATCATCCCCATCAGATCCTTGATGGAACCCATTTTGCGCATCATCTTCAATTGATTCTGAAAATCTTCCAGCGTAAATTCATTTTTTCTGAATTTACTCTGCATTTCCAGAGCTTCTCGCTCTGAAATATTGTCCTGGGCTTTTTCAATCAGGGATAAAATATCCCCCATGCCTAATATTCTTGACGCGATACGGTCTGGAAAAAATGGTTCCAGGTTATCCAGTTTTTCACCAACTGTAATGAATTTGATGGGTTTCTGGGTAATGGCCCTAATTGACAGCGCCGCCCCACCTCTGGCATCCCCATCCATTTTTGTAAGGATAATTCCGCTCAGATCCAACCGATCATTGAATGATTTGGCCATATTGACCGCATCCTGCCCTGTCATGGCATCCGCGACAAACAGAATCTCATGGGGATGAATGGCTTGTTTGATCTGATCGAGTTCATCCATGAGCGGCTCATCAATATGCAAGCGGCCCGCGGTATCCACAAACACATGCGAACAGCCTCTTTTTCTGGCTTCAGACACACCAAGATTCACAATGTCCACAGGCTTTTGTGCAGTCGTCGATGGAAAGACTGGAACTCCGATCGTTTCTGCGAGAATGGTCAACTGATCGATAGCGGCCGGACGATAAACATCAGCGGGAATGAGATAGGGGGTTTGTCCTGATTCCTTGAACCGTTTTGCCAATTTGCCAATAGTTGAGGTCTTTCCAGACCCCTGCAATCCGACAACCATCACCAGGGTGGGAGGATGTTCTGATTTCCCTAAAGAGATGTTTTCCTTCCCCATGAGTTCAGTGAGTTCATCATTAACAATTTTGATAAACTGTTGTCCGGGCGTCAGACTTCCCTGGACCTCAGTACCCAGAGCTCTGGTTTTGATGGATTTCAGAAAAGCTTTCACCACCCTGAAATTCACATCCGCTTCAAGGAGCGCCATTTTGACTTCAGTCAGGGCATCTTCAATGTTGCTTTCGTTGAGTCGACCATGTCCCTTGAGGCGCTTAAAGGTCGTCGTTAATTTCTGGGAAAGATTTTCAAACATACTGCAAACAGCAAAAATAATTTAAATTACAAAATAAAAGCCGTATATCTGCTGTAAATCCGATGATCTGTCAAGATGAATTTCATTTACAACATTTGCCTGATTCATTTAGGCGTCAATCCTTGTAATCATTTGGGAATCCGGATTTGATGTTCATTAAAAATTCCCTGATCCGCACCGGTATGGCAGGCAATGCAATTGGAGAAAGATTTTATCGCGGGTCGTTCATAGATCGCTGGACGTATTTCCCGGTGTTCTTTGACGATATACGGTAATTCGGTGATCCGAAGGGGTGGATTTTCGTTAGAAATCCCCCTGAATAATTTTTGTGACAACCTGGCTTTTGAGGTTTCAGCCGCATTGTTCAGCAAATATTGACTGATCAGCCCTTCAGTTTCTGCATCCAGCGATGCATCATCACCAAAGTGACTGTTTAAACCTGACATAAGTTTTTTCCATGAATTGACTGGAAGTAGTCCCGGTAAAAAGGCCCAATGGCAGGAACCACATTCCTTCTGATATGTTGGATTTGGGGGAACAGGCACTTGCTTGTTTTTATGATCACCTCCAAAGAAAAACCAACCCCGACCACCTTCATGTTCTTCATGCTCGTCATGTTCTTCCTGTTCTCGTTCAGCATAAAGACGAGGCTGTTTGATGTTCTGAAACTCAAACAATCTATCATCCTTCTGTGTTAGATCGTTGAACTGTGTTTGAGCTAAAGCCATGACAGGCAAACAAAATATTATAAAAAATAAACATCGTTGCATATGAACCGTGGAGGATACAGGTTATAAAAATTCGAGGTGAGTCATTTAACAATTATAACGCTCACAAGGAATGGAGATAATAGATAAAATCACCTTTTTCCTGAGCGGTACATTCCCGTTGGAGGACCCATTTGCAATTTCGGCCAAACCACTTTTCTATTTCACGAACGTCCTTGAAACGTTTCACATTGACCGATGGTTGCAATGGATCAATCGGCTTGCCCACCTGTGTTTTTCCGGGATTTGCCGGATTGCTACTGTGGCATGAAGCGCAATTTCGTTGGTTGGGCGCCTCAGGATGGGAATGTTCCTCAAAGTAGAACCTTTTGCCTGTTTCAGCCGAGAACTCCGAAAAAGAAGGATTGGACTGTTGTGCCAGATGTTCAAGATTTTTCATGTATTCCTGAATCAGCAGGTCAATCGGTTCTGCCGCAAAAAGTGCAGAAGTGCTCATCACGAATCCTGCAATGCTGGTTATCCAGCGTTTTGTCATAAAATCTCCGGTGGTTGGTTATTAAAAAAATTCTGAAACGGGCATTTTAATTTGATGATCATCATACCGGCCATTCAACGCATCCGCATGACAGGCAAGACAGTTGGCCTTGCTTGCGATTTCAGGATGACGGTAGAGATCGGGATGAAGTTTTTCATGTTTGATCCTCCAGAAAAGTGTTTCCGTGATTGCCAGCGGAACCTCATTATGGTCGAGAGATTTCCTTATTTTATAGGATACTTCCAGCGTTGAACCATCGGCCGCATAGCTTGACATAAAATCAGTGATCAATTTTTCTGTGTCAGGATCAAGAGACGCATTGTCACCAAAATGCTGATCCAGTTGCCCCATCATCCGTCGCCAGGAACGTTCCGGTAACAGGGATGGATGAAATAATTGATGACAACTCCCGCATTCTCTGGCCCATACTTCAGCTCCAGCCTTCTCCAGCCCTGGGGACGCTTGTGGAGAGGACATCGTATGGTTCATCAGCATCAACACGGCTCCAGCCATCATCAGGAATAACAGGCCGGGTATTTTGCGAATGCCACGGTTCAGCAGAAGAGGTTCCGATATAATCAAGTCCGCCGGAATATTTTTATAGCCGGTCACCATGCTTTTCGGTAAATTCATGTGGTGATGCCATGAGTCCAGCATGACACCGATGATGTGAAGCACAATCAGTCCCACCAGACTCCAGGAACTCCATTGATGAATAAGGTGAAATTGCTCACCCGCATCATTACTGATTGAATATCCCAAAATCAGGTACCGTTCTTCTCCCAGAAAAACGCCTATACCTGAAAGACATAGGATTCCCAACAGCAAAAGCATAATCACTGTCATCCATCCTGCAGGTGGGGGATGCCCGGGATAAAGCGGTGGTTTGTGTAAAAAAATCAGACGTAGGTGTTCTATCATTTTGTTCGGTGACACCAGAAAATTTCTGAATTGCGCATAATAACTTCCATAAAATCCATAAAAAATTCGCCACAGCACCACAATCAGCAAACTGTATCCCAGATAGATATGGAGCCTGAGTTGGCCATCTCTAAAGGAAGTGACAAATAATCCAATGATCAGGCCGGTCAATCCCAAGTGAAAGAGACGGATCACCGCCGGCCATATTTTAGCCTCCACTATTTTCATCTTTTGAATCCTCTATGACAGGTATATACAGTCCCATGTTTCTAAGAAAAAAAGTTAACACCATTGCCTTATCAAACGCTATCCGACATTCGTTGGTATAGTGTTTTTTACTGATATTAAAGCACTAAACAAGAGGGCTATGACAAACGACCTGAATCAAAGAAACTATTATTTCAGAATACTGCTGGCGCTCACTGGCATTGCCACGCTTCTGATGCTCGATATTTTTTCTGATTATGTCGGCTGGTTCAACATCTCCCATTTTTTCATTGAAGTGCTGTCATTGACTTTATTGTTCGGTTTGATTTCATGGCTGTTCTGGAAACTGATTCAATTGCGTCTTGAAACATTTTCATGGAAATCAATGGCAGAAAAATCCAGTAAAGACTCTGAACTCTGGCGGAAAAAAGCGGAAAAAAGCCATGCGGATCTGGAATTATGGAAGCAGGAAACCGCGCAAAAAGAAGAAGAAGCTCAACGCTGGCGCGATCAGACTAAAATAGTGATGGAGGGCTTGGGAGTGATGATTGATCAGCAATTTGATCAATGGCATCTGAGCCCCGCTGAAAAAGAAATTGGTCTGCTGATGCTCAAAGGCCTGGGCTTCAAGGAAATTGCCGATGTCAGAAATACCAGTGAACGAACAGTCAGGCAACAAGCCTCTGAAATCTACAAAAAGTCAGGAGTTCGGGGACGTAATGAATTTTCAGCGTTTTTCCTGGAAGATCTGTTGTTGCCTCAAAATATGGAACCTGCCACCTGACATGATTCAAAATCAATTTGATCAGCTTCGTCCAATCACGATCACATCAATCAACGCTTGCTTTCCTTTGGCGGTTATCTGTCGTTTTTCAGTATAATCTCCGGAGGGATCCGACAGATTCCATGCGACTTCTGAAATCAGGGTTTCTCCTTTTTTGGCGTTATCACACAAGCGTTTTGCGGTATTCACCGTGTCGCCGATGATATCAAAGATTTTCGTATTCTCACTACCAATCATGCCTTCCACCAATTCACCCGCATGGATTCCTATGCCCATTCCAAGTTCATATCCGGCAAGCAAGTCGTAGATGGTATCCTGCAATTGAATCGCTGCGGCTAAAGCGTCGGAGGGCGTTTCAAACACCGCCATGATTTCGTCACCAGTGTGTTTGATTTTTACGATATTGTAAATTTTCCAGATCTTTTCTGCTTCTTCAAAATAATTATTCAGCATGGCAACTACGATATCAGGTGTATTTTTTTCACTCCAGGAAGTAAAGCCCCTGATATCCATAAACAACACGGTGCGGTGGCGACGTTGAAGACCAAGGATCGCAGTGTCATTCATGGCTCTGGACAGCAGATCTTTCCCCAGAAACCACTCTGAATAGCGCTTCAATTCCTGGGCGGTTTCCTGCAAAATCACATAGTATTGGTTCATCATGACTTTGGCAAAGCCTACGATAAAGCCCAGTAACACAATTGTGATCGTAATATAGGTGTGGCTCGTATCCGCAAAATAAGTCGCAAGCGTTGCATAGTCAGGACTTGAGAGCCTTTCAAAAATCAGATACATCACCAGAATAATACTGGTTCGGCAGATATTTTCGAGAACAGTGAATATATTCCGCAATGTGCCATTCGTATAATAAACACCTTCCTGAAGCAGTCCAATGATAAAGGCCATAGTCCAGAATGCGCCATGATAAGGAGTGCTAAAAAATTCATGCCCTTCAAGAAAATACTCAATCAATGTGTAAGCGGCAGGCGCAAAGAGGTTTCCAATCAACCGATACCCCATGCCGTGAAACTGAAAGAAAGCCAGAATCATTGCCTGAATCGTTGCCACCATCAGCAAAATGTAACCGCCCGGTTCTTCCCAATAATGGAATACGCCAGTCAGAAGCATTTCCAGAATGATATTTGCCAATGGAAAATGAAGGCTGTTATTCAATAATTCCTGCACCACATGGCTTCGATAACTGCCTTTTAAACGTTCATCCAATTGCATAAAAATCTCCTGTAATATTTTTTCATGATGATTCAATTTCTCATGATCAAGGTATTGTGCCACATCGTGTGTCAATTGATGAATACTGGCATCATTTCAATAAAACCCGCAATCCGACATAGGTTCGAGTATGATATTATTGAAATAAATTATAATAATTTCAATATATTGTTTTCATTTGCCGCAACTACATCAAGATCCCGAATGTTCGGCTGTTCTTGCCTCAGTAAAATCGAGTCAGGAAAACATTGCAACAGCCAAACTGAATAGATAAGATCGACTCAGTAACACCCGTTTTATTGATTTTTCTCTGTCAGTATTTTTTCCAGGACTTCTTACATTAAAGGTTATTTCCATGGCATCTAAAACGCAAACAACCAGGAATCCATCACAAAAACAGCCCTTGAATCGCTGGATCGCAATTTTTTTAATTTCTCTGATTACCAGTGTCACAGGTTTTACCGGCTTCTGGTATAGCAAAAACCAAAGCGTCATTGAGGATCCGATTCCTGTCACAGTTCCCCTGATGAGCGCTGAAAAAAAATCTGAGATGTTGTTTATGCCCGTTGCTGAAAGCCTGGAAAATACCGTCCATACTCTTCATTTCCCGGTTCCGGTGTCCTTGAAACAACTAAAACTGATTCCCGATTCAACAAGTTCACTGACCCTGCATCTGAACCAGATCACGCTCATCGGGGACAACAATCAGGAACTACAAAATTTCAGATTTTTATCAGGATTGGAAGGCTGGGAATGTGAAAAATGTCAGGCAGACACAGAAAAACAACCCGGTTGGAATGTCATGGCGACTGACGATGGCTTTTACCTTAAAAGTCCGATCCTGGAGAACCTTGGCAAGGTTCACGCGTTGTCCTTAACGGGGTCCTTCAACAAACCATTCATTCTCAAGGTTGATGCGACACCGATGGAACAGCCCTGATTTGGATGTCAGGGAATTTCAGCCTTCAGCCTGAAAGCGGGTTATATTGCGAATCCCGCTCCACGGGAGTCAGTCCAACCTGTTTTATCAAGGACTGGAGTTGGTCGGTGGTCAGGGAGGGGTGCTTCATGGAACCAGCCATGGAATAGATTCTGGTTGAATCATTGATCGTTCCGTCCATATCATCCACACCATAATTCAGGCTTTTTTGAGCGGTTTCCATGCCAATCATGACCCAGTACGCTTTCAGGTGTGGAATATTATGCAGCATCAATCTTGAGACTGCGTAATTCCTCAAATCTTCCTCCATTGTGATTTCCTGCAATCCAGACAGCGCGTTGTTCTCATTCCGGAATTTGAGCGGGATGAACGATTTGAATCCGCCTGTCCGCTCCTGAAGATCTCTGAGCAAAATCATGTGTTCACACCGGTCCCGCAAGGATTCCACATGACCATAAAGCATGGTGGCATTGGAAAATAATCCCAGTTGATGCGCGGTTTCATGCACTTCCAGCCATTGATGCGCGGGGGCCTTGCCTCCAGCGATTTTTCTGCGAACCTCTGTATTGAATATTTCAGCTCCGCCACCAGGAAGTGAATCCAGTCCTGCATCCTTCAGATATTGCAAAACGTCTTTCAGTGATTTTTCTGATTTGCGAGCCATATAGGCAATTTCCACAGCGGTATAGGCTTTCACATGAATTCCGGGACGTTTTCGTTTAATCTTTCGGATCAACTCAGCCCACCACTCAAGTTCATGGTCCCGATGCACACCTCCGGTAATATGCACTTCGGTCAGTTTACTGTCCGTATGGCTTTCCATGATATGCTCAATTTCTTCATGGCTATAATCCCAGGCACCCTCTGCTTCGGAGGCTTTCGGTGTTCGATAAAACGCACAGAATTTACAGGAATAGACACATTTGTTGGTGGGTTCAATGTGGATATTGTGATTATAAAACACCTGCTTGCCATGCAATTGATGTTTTCTGGCATCCGCCAGAAGTCGCACCACTTCCAGCGGATATTTTTGATATAAATCCAGTCCATCTTCAATGCTCAACGGTTTCAGGGCAACAACGGCATCCGCCAGTCTTGCCAGATCTGGATAGCTGGAAAACCAGGATTTCAGGGCATCAGGCATGTTCATTCCTTGGGTTCTTCAATACGTAATCCGCTCAGCGCATTGTTCTGCCACATATTCACCACCACGCTGAATATGGTTTCTTCAAACTGGGCGTTTGTGAAAATGTTATAATATTTTTTATACTTCATTTTTTTCATTTTACCGATATTCGCGGTGATTTTCTGGTAAAGCCCAATATCAAACTGGTTGTGGTCGAGCAACATTTCGAGATAGCGCAAATGCTGATCATACCAGTTTTCATCCCTGGGAGGACCATCGGACAAGGGAAAACCGAAAAAATCCAGTGCGGATGCCTTGGGTGTGTATGATTTTTGATCCAGATCCATGGGTATCACGGCATCTGTTAAATATGTGGGCAGGATGGCATCAGGAAACAGCAATTGAAGCAGTTTTTTTTTGAGCAACACACCTTCCGGAGTAAAAATAGGCTCAGGGTTGGGGGAACTGATGCCAATTCTGAATTGTACGGATTCAATCGCCTTGAGCATTTTGGGGCTGATGGGTTTTGGCGAAAAAGTTGTCAACAAATGGATTTTATGACGGTGTGAAACAGGCAGTTTAAGCACTTTATCGACGGTTGTCTCATAAGATGTTCCTTTTTCTTCAAAAGTCAGTTTGAGGTCAAGGGACTCGTTAAACAATTTTTCAGTGTTCTTGGCTTCAGTATTTCGTTCGGCATAACTGGCCGCCTCCACAATGACGATACCGATATTTTCAACTTTTTCCTCACGTTCCTGCGGGGTTGCCACCTCAATGCCCTCCAGTTCCTTATGCACTCCGCCCTGATATTCGCGGAGTTCTCTGGCATTCATGCCGCCTTCTTTATAAATTTCCTGAAACATGCCGTTGACAGAATTTTCAAATTCTTCCCTGGTTTCTTCAGTGACATTATCCTTGAGAAAATTTCCTGAGGCATTCCTGAACCGTGTCAGATATTCATTGATATTTTCCTGGGTGAGTGCGCCTTCCTTGCGGACCCGTTCATACAATTTCTGCAGGTATTGTGAGATATGCTGGGAAGCATCCCCTTCCGTCATCATTTTCTGATTCTGACGTTCTTTCTGTTTTTTTATGGCTTCCCGCTTCTTGCGGGTATGTTCCGAAAGAAAAATTTCAGGAGGCGCAGACAGGTTTTTGGCGATTTGCACGACAAGTTGAGTCAGCGGCAGCCATTGTTCATCCAGCGGCGTTGTGAGCAGATATTCTTTCAATTCCTCCAGTTTTTTGGGATTGAACGCCACAATTTGTGAAAACAGATAAGAAACATACTGATTGCCCTTGCATTCCTGAAGCACTCTGAGAACGCGTGAAAGACGAGTGGCAGGCAGCACATTGAAGGACAGCAGTTGTTCCTTGAAATATTTCCGGGTTTCCGCTGACATTTTCCTGGGTGTTCCTTCATGCACGAAAGGATTATAATCCATGATCTGATCAAACACTTTCTGTCGAATGGAAAGGTGGCAATTGGAAGGAAGGTCTGCTTCTACAATACGTTTGATTTTACGGCGTATGTCATTATTTCCCGGATATTGTCGCCAATAGTTGGCTTCATTCACACTCATGAATTTGAAAAATTGATAAAAAATTTCATGAATATGACTGGCAACCAGATCATTGCGTGCCAAGGCCATCAGATCAAAGTAATATCGATACAGGATCTGAAATATCCCTTCGGCAAAAAACATGTGTTCAATGAGCAGATTGCGATTATTTGTGGTGGCCAGGGGATAATAGTTTTTGGCAATCAGAAACATATCCCAGTTGACCACACGGGGGAAATAGGAGGTGCTGTGCAAATTGCTCCGGTCAAAAACCCTGGCATTGAGCTGTTCGAGCGTATCATCCGTCTTGATGCTTCTCAGAAAAAATTCCACATGGGTCTGACGGGGAATGTTGTTGAAGCAGAGATTTCCGATAGTTCCGATGTATAATTCACGGGCTACTGGCGCCAGTTTGGGGATGCTGTTGAGCTGTGCGGCTGTTTGAAACAGAAACGTTGGAAAAATTTCGTTGAGAATGGAAAATTGCTGGGCCAGATCCGGCGTGTCCTCCATGAACAATTTGACGCCATCCACCATTCGGTAACGTTCCAGATTGATCCTTAAAATTTTGGCTATGGCAGGCTCAATTTTTCTCAGGTGAGCAAACAGGGTTCCCAGAAACTGATGTCCCACAATATTTTGTGACAATACTTGCTCAATTGCGGATATTTCACTTTGCATGGATATAATAACTCCTGAATGTTCTGTTGAAATGATCCTAAAACTTCATGGAAACCGCAAACAGGGGAATCACACGAGCTGAAGTGGTTTGGTAAGTTTGGGCCGTTTCTCCATTGTTTCGTTCCACGAATTCCGCATCATTGAGCAAGCGGTATGTAATGAGCGTATCCCACCATGAATGAATCGCAATGGCTTGTTTGAGATCAAAATCTCCTTCTGCGGGATGATAAACCCACCCGAGATACACACCATATAAAAAAGCCGTTTGAGTGTTGGCTGTGAAGCCTTCCCCGCTATGCGCCGCTCCAAAAATCGCGCTTCCAAGCAAAATGCTGCTCCAGCGCGCAACCCCTTTACTGAGGAACGAGGAAAATCCATTGAACAGTCCGCGCTGGATCACGCCCCTGAATAACATTTCTTCACCGACACCCACCAGTTGATATTGCACAAAGGACCAGTCCCGCATCTCATTTTTGGTCAGATCCTCGTCGATATGATAGGTGACATTGGTTCCCGGCGATGCTGAGGCGACATTGGCGGCGATGGGCAACCAGAACGTCCACTCCGCGCCATAATGCCAGAACTGAAGCGATGAAAACATCAGCCCGTAAGTTTCATTGTTTTCCTCGCACCCTTTGTCATAAAGATCATAAACACTGGCAAAGGTCAGATTATTGTAGAGGGAAGAATAAACATCGGTATAAAATGTTTCCCGTGATAAAAAAATATCCGTGTATTCGGTTCCATCCTCTGCGGTGCGGGTCAAATAGATCTGATCCGCATTGTCCTGATAATCCGGGCTGTCAGAATAAGTGATCACCTTGTTGATTGCCCCCCAGCGAAGTCCACCCATGATTAGCATCTTGTCCCAGTCGCCTAGAAACATATATCCGATTCCAGGAAAAATCACCTCTCCCAAGCCCGCCAGAAAACAGCCTGTGGTGTTACGAGCCAAGGTGATTCCCGGCAGGACCATGAGGGAAACCATCACCCCTATCACCAATATAAAACGTCGGATCATGAGGACCAATTCAGTTCTTTGCGCATTGTCTGAACCTTGTTTGAAGTCAACACTTAGTAAAATTAAGTAATTTATGTGAGTTTTAGAAAATCTTTTCAAGGCTATTGTACGAGGGAAATGCGATTATAAAAAAAAATGAGTTGATCCTCGCTGTGTCTATTTCTATAAACGGATTTTATTGTTCAATGCGTGTGGCATCCAATAATCATTTCATGAAAATCACTGAGTGTATATGCACAGACCTTTGTCCTGGCCGCAACTTTTACAAAAACTGGATCAACGGGGAAATTATGAGCGCACTGCGGTTCCACGGGATATCAGCAAACTGGAAGGAATCCGTACCTTGCTTAAGGCGCTGGATCATCCTCAAACTCATTATCAGGTGATTCATGTCGCAGGAACCAACGGCAAAGGAACAACCGCTATGATGATTTCCCGGTTGCTGGAAACCCTTGGTTTCCGAACCGGTTGTTACACCTCACCGCATGTCATGGATATCAGAGAACGCATCGTGATCAATGGACAATGGGTGGAAACAGCGTTATGGACTGATTCAGGAGAAAAAGTTCTCACCTTCGTTGAGCAACATCCCGAGCTTTACATTTCCTGGTTTGATATTGTCACAGCAATCGCTCTGGACATTTTCGCAAAACTTCGAGCAGACTGGGTGGTGCTGGAAACAGGCTTGGGCGGTACTGCGGATTCAACCAACGCTGTCGAAAAAAAACTGGCTGTGCTGACGCCCATCGGGTTGGATCACGTTGGCGTTTTAGGCCATTCGATCGGCCAGATTTCCCGGGAAAAAGCCGGAATTGCCCGCAAAGGAATCCCAACGGTGCTTTCTGCCCAGACGGAACAGGTCTATGCTGAACTTCTGCCAGAACTGGCAAAACATCAAAGTCCAACCCTCAAAGCCGAATCCATACTGAATGTTTTTCATCCTTCAAAGTCAGGTAATCTGCGGTTTGACTGGATGGATGGCAATTCTTATGAACTCAGTGCTCCTGAAACAATGCCTCACTCCCGTCTGGAGTGCATCCGGACAGCGCTGGTTTCGGTAGATCACCTGCTTCCTGAAGGTTTTTCCAGAAAACAGGCCAGTGAGGCCTTGCTTTCGGTGCAACTTCCCGGAAGAATCCAACGCCTTTCCAGGGTGACATGGTCTGCTGGAAACACAACCTTTGACCAGATGATTCTGGATGGCGGACACAACCCGATGGCTCTTCAAATGCTCCAGCACCAACTGGATTCCTGGCAACTGGATTCCTGTGTTTTAATTTTCGGTATTCAGAAAGATAAACTGATTCCCGAACTCAAACCTGTACTCCAGCGTTTGTTCAGTTCTGCGAAGCCGTTGATTTTCACCAGATCCCATTCTTCAAGAGCGGCAAGTTATGAGGATCTGCTTGAATTTATGGATAATTATCCTTTTATTGAGCGGCCTGTTAAAACAATGACTGTTGACGAAGCCTTGAATGCCGCAAAATCGTTTGCGTTTCACACAGTGATTGTGGCAGGTTCTTTTTATGTTGCCGGAGAAATCCTAGAGCAAATTTACTATTGAAACAGGCTCCCTACTTTTGTTACAACCTGAATGAACAATCTGGATCGCCCTTTTATTAAAGGAGCTTTAACGGGTTGTTGATTTCACTTTTAACCTTGAGATGAAAAAAAATTGTCGGACAAATCCGGCGCAGTGAAGTGCTGAATAAAATTTTACACGAAAACATTAAGTACAAAAAAGGCACACAAGTCATCTGAACAGTGCTCAATGATTTCAACGATTTAATGGAGAAAATTTTATGGGATTACACGCATTGGCAGGAAAACCGGCACCCAGAGAATTGCTGGTCAATATTCCCAGGTTGATTTCGTCCTATTATACCAACCAGCCTGATCCTTCACGTATGGAAGAACAGGTTTCTTTCGGCACCTCTGGGCATCGTGGGTGTTCCTTCAAGAACAGTTTCAATGAAGCGCATATTCTGGCAATTTCCCAGGCTCTGTGTGAATACCGTAAACAACAGGGCTACGATGGTCCGTTATTCATTGGTATGGACACCCACGCCTTGTCAGAATCATCCTTCATTACAGCGGTGGAAGTGTTCGCCGCCAATGGGGTAGAAATCAGAATCCAGACAGGACGTGGATACACACCCACTCCCGTGATTTCTCATGCGATATTGACGTACAATCAGGGACGAACAACAGGATTGGCTGATGGCGTTGTCATCACTCCGTCGCACAATCCTCCCGAAGATGGTGGTTTCAAATACAATCCAGTCAATGGCGGACCTGCTGACACCAGCACCACCAAAATCATTCAGGACCGGGCCAATGAAATCATGCGTGGTGGGCTGAAAGCCGTGAAGCGTATGCCTTTTGCCCGGGCGCTCCAGGCTTCCACCACCAAAGAGCATGATTATGTCAAACCCTATGTGGATGATCTGAAACATGTGGTGAATCTGGAGGTCGTCTCAAAATCGGGGATTCAGATCGGAGTGGACCCGCTGGGAGGTTCCGGGATTGGTTTCTGGGAACCGATTGCTGAAACCTACAAACTGAATCTCAAAGTGGTCAATCCGGTGATTGATCCGACTTTTTCCTTCATGACCGTGGATAAAGACGGAAAAATCCGGATGGATTGTTCCTCTCCCAGCGCAATGGCCAGTCTGATTGCCTATAAAGACAAATTTGATATTTGCTTTGGCAATGATCCGGATTATGACCGGCATGGCATTGTGACGCGCAGTGCGGGATTGATGAACCCCAACCATTATCTGTCCGTTGCCATCTGGTATCTTTTTCAGAACCGCCCTGAGTGGAAACCGGACACCACCATTGGCAAAACACTGGTTTCCAGTGCCATGATTGATCGGGTCGCCAATCATCTGGGCAAAAAACTGTGTGAGGTTCCTGTAGGCTTCAAATGGTTTGTGGACGGATTGATGGATGGCTCCTTCGGTTTTGGCGGAGAAGAAAGTGCGGGAGCCTCTTTTCTCCGGAAAAACGGAACTGTCTGGACCACCGATAAAGATGGCATCATTCTGGATCTGCTGGCGGCTGAAATCACCGCGCAAACCGGCAAGGATCCCGGAGAACATTATCAACATCTGGAATCCATGTTTGGTTGTCCTGTGTATCAACGAATTGACGCGCAGGCGTCTCATGCCCAGAAGAAAGTTTTGCAGAATCTTTCACCGGACATGGTGTCTGCCACTGAAATGGCAGGTGAGCCTATCAAAGCCAAACTGACCCATGCGCCAGGCAACAAGGCGGCTATTGGCGGTTTGAAAATTGTGACAGAAAACGGCTGGTTTGCCGCAAGACCATCCGGAACTGAGGAAATTTATAAAATTTATGCGGAAAGCTTCATGAACAATCAGCACCTTCAGTTGATTCTCCTTGAAGCACAAACCATTGTGAGCAACGCTTTCAAAAACGCGGGGGTTTGACCAACGTGTTTTTGGTGCAACCTGTGGGCGACCGGCGGGTCGCCCCTACGGTGGATATCGGAAATTATTTGATCAACGTGTTTTTGGTGCAACCTGTGGGCGACCGGCGGGTCGCCCCTACGGTGGATATCGGAAATTAAATGTAGGGGCGACCGGCGGGTCGCCCTTGAAAATGGCACCCCGTCCCAATATTCGGATGCCAATGATTATCAAATTCACACATTTTATTAACAACCATGAGTGAGGAGCATGTTTATGGCAAAGAAAACGATTGATGATGTACAGTTGAGTGGAAAAAAAGTATTGATCCGCTGTGATTTCAATGTGCCTCTGGATGGCAGTCAGAATATTTCAGATGATCGACGTATTCAGGAATCATTGCCCACGATTCGCAAAGTAGTGGATTCCGGGGCCGCGGTCATTTTATGTTCCCACCTGGGACGTCCAGAAGGTGCGGTTGACCCGAAAATGAGCCTGAAACCGGTTGCGGCCCGACTCAAGGAATTGCTCGGCAAACCTGTCCAGATGGCTGGTGACTGCATTGGCGCGGAAGTTGAGGCTCTGAAAAGCAAGTTGAAAGGCGGAGAAATTCTGTTGCTGGAAAACCTGCGATTCCATAAGGCTGAAACCAAAAATAAGGATGACTTTTCTAAGGAATTAGCCAAAGGCATTGATATTTTTGTGAACGACGCTTTTGGCACAGCACACCGCGCGCATGCTTCCACAGAAGGTGTAACCCGTTTTGTGCCAATCTCCGTTTCTGGTTATCTGGTTGAAAAAGAACTGAAATATCTGGGTGACGCGGTCAACGCTCCCAAACGACCGTTTATCGCAGTGTTGGGCGGCGCGAAAATTTCCGGAAAAATTGATGTCATCAAAAGTTTGTTTGACAAGGTTGATGTCCTGATCATCGGCGGTGGCATGATTTTCACGTTCTATAAAGCGCAAGGACTGAATATCGGTTCCTCTTTACTTGAAGCCGATCGGGTTGAAATGGCCGGACAGCTTCTCGCAGAAGCAAAGTCCCGCAATATCAAACTGTTGCTGGCTGATGATGTGGTGATCGCTGACAAATTTGACAACAATGCCAACCGTAAGGTGGTTTCGATCAAGGATATCCCTGATGGCTGGATGGGACTGGATATCGGGCCTAAAACCATTAAAAAATACTGTTCAGAAATCCTTAAAAGTAAAACAGTTGTCTGGAATGGCCCGATGGGCGCGTTTGAAATGTCCAATTTTGAAGAAGGCACACGAAAAATCGCTGAAGCACTGGCCGAAGCAACCCGGAAAAGCGGCAGTGTGACAGTGGTGGGTGGCGGTGATTCTGCCGCGGCCATGAGTCAGTTCAACCTGGAAGATCAGGTCACGCACATTTCTACCGGTGGGGGCGCGTCCCTGGAATTCCTGGAAGGCAAGGTTCTTCCCGGAATTGACGCACTGGCTGATAAATAATTTTCGTATTCCTGCCACAGGGAATGTCGGCAGCGATCTCCATAGGAGGATATGGGGGATGATAGAACTCAAACGGGTTAAACTCATCCCCCACAACTTTCTGATACCATAAATCTTTCTATGCGTGCAGATCCCTCAGGTTCCTTCGGTTTGACACTTCCTTCAATACTCAAACAGTACCACACTACTCGAACTGTGCAGTTGAAAATTTATTACACATGACGCTTCATCACACTTGGCAAAGGTATTGTAAAATGGATACGGATAAACATACTCAACGGTCCTCACATCAATTTTTTAGTGTCAAAACCATTATAATTTCCACACTGTTTTTAGTTGTCTGTTTCCATCTCGGTTCCTCAATCCCGGCCTTGTCCCGTTCATACAAAAACTATCAGATAGCTCAAAACGTTTCCTATCTCAACGAGGTCAGCGACAACTTATTTAAGGCTGTAGAGAACTATGGTTTCGAACGGGGTCGTGTCAACGTTGTTTTGAACGATACGGGGCCTGTCGACAAAATGGAAATAAATCGGCAATTCATTCTGGCGAGACGGGAAGAGGGCGATCACGCGCTCAAAGTAGCACTGACAATGTTATCCACGCAAAAAACGGATACGATCCCGGCGTTGATCGAAGTGATCCATCAAATCGGTGATAAAATTTCTCGTTTGAGGGAAGAAACAAATAAAGACCTCCTTGTGCCAGTACAAGAACGAAAACAGGGACTTGCTGAAATCTGGTTTGGCACCATGACCCAATACATTGAACGCATTGAATCCCTGCTCATCAGTATTTCAAGTGATATCAGTGATGAGGATGGAATGATCAGTCGCTATTCTTCAATAAAACATACCACTCTATCGTTGAGAAATACCGCAGGACCCGAAATATCAATTCTCTCAGCGACCATGTTATCCCAGAAACCTGTTCAGGCGCCATTAGCCCAAAAAATACTGAAACTTCAAATCAGTACTGAACATTATTTTGACCGACTTTCGGATTTGATTCAACCCTTAACAGATTCAAGAATTCCTGAAGCCCTGGCTACACTCAAAACAACCTATTTTGAGGAATATCGTCCCTATAGAGACGCATTGTTTCCGTTAGCGTTAACAGGCGGACCTTATCCTTATTCGCAACAAGAGTTTTTGAACCAGGGAGTCACAGCGCTTTATCAAATTTCCTCTTTTATGAAAACTGTGATTGAGGTCACACATGACTATGCTGAGACGAAGGTCAATCATAGCAAACAGCAAATTATAATTTTGTTATCCACTTCCATTGGCTCACTCATTTTCATCCTGTTAATTTTTTTATATTTGAATTTCAGAGTTGTCAGACCAATCACTCAAATCACAGCAGTGGTTATGCGATTAGCCAGGAACGATGTGACTGTAGAGGTTCCCTTTGAGAAAAACCGGGATGAAATCGGTGAAATGGCAAGGGCTATTGGCGTTTTTAATGGCATCGCACAACAATTGAGAGAAGCACACGAGCGTTTTATTACCGTCATGGATAGTCTTGAAACAATTGTCTATGTTGCGGACATGACCACCTATGAAATCATCTTTGCCAATAAGTATACAACCAATTTATTTGGTAATATTGTAGGCGGTGCCTGTTGGGAAAAGATTCAAAATGGACAATCTGGACCATGTGCTTTTTGTACAAACAAAAAACTGTTGACGTCCGGAGGAATTCCAAATGAAGGGCTTCGTTGGGAATCCAGAAACACGGTCACAAACAGTTGGTATCTGATGTTTGACCGTGCCATCAAGTGGATTGATGGACGTGTTGTTCGCATGTCCATTGCGACTGACATAACCTACATAAAAATGATAGAAGAAGATCTGCGGAATGCCAGGATTCAGGCTGATGCGGCCAATCAGGCAAAAAGCCGTTTTTTAGCCAACATGAGTCATGAAATCCGCACACCGCTCAATGCGATTTTAGGTTTTAGCCAGATTTTATCAATGCAGTCCCGGAAATTAGCCGTTCCGCCTGAGTTTCAAAAATATCTCGGGATTATTCAACAAAGTGGAACTAATTTGTCTGAAATGATAAACAATGTTCTTGATTTATCAAAGATTGAAGCGGGTAAAACTGTGGTTGAAATGGAAACCCTTAATCTGAAATTATTGGTACAGGGAATATTTCATATCTACAAAGCGTCCGCAGACAAAAAACGAATACATTTCAACTATAACATTTCTGACAAGTTGCCTGTATATGTTGTTTCCGACCGCACAAAACTGAATCAAATTTGTACGAATCTGTTGGGAAACGCTATCAAGTTCACCCCTGAAGGGAAGCAAATCCAACTTAAAGCAGAACGGGATGGTGCGTGGATTCTTTTGCGGGTTGAAGACCAAGGCATTGGGATCTCTAAAGAAAAGCAGACAACGATTTTTGAAGCCTTTGAACAAGCTGAAAAATCAACAACCCGTCAATATGGCGGAACCGGGTTGGGGTTGGCGATTACTAAATCCCTGGCAGAATTATTAGGCGGCTCGATTAGCCTGGATAGCGTCCCCGGCCAAGGTTCAACCTTCACCGTAAAAATACCTCTTGTTGAGGTGGAATCTAATGACCAGAAACAAGAAAATATCCATTGGGATGACTATTGTTTTTCCAGAGACAATAAAATTCTGGTCGTTGAAGATAATCTTGAAAATCAGGAAATGATCAAAATTTTGTTTAATGAATTAGGCCTGGAAATAAAATTGGTGGTGAATGGGAAAGAAGGCATCGAACAATCTTTAAGCTTTATGCCGGATCTGATTTTGATGGACATACACATGCCCGGAATGAGCGGGATCGAGGTTACACAACAAATTCGAAGCATTCCTGATTGTAGAAATATTCCCATTGTCGCTCTTTCCGCTGACGCCTATAAAGAACAACAAGAAGAGGCCTATCGAGCAGGCATGACTGATTATCTCATCAAACCAGTTCTCATGAATAAACTTTTGCCTGTGTTAGAGAAATACTTGCGCCAGGAGCCCTCCTTAAAAGCAAACAAACAGGAATTCCAAGTCCCGTTGACCAAAGCCTGAAATGGCTAAGAAACAGACACAAAGGATTGCGACGGAAGGTATGCGGTTCGTTGTCGGGCAGGATTATTCCGTTCATTGTATCGAGCGTCAATCGAACGGTAGGTGGGGATGGCACCGCCAATTCCACAAATCGTATATTTGACGGGCGCGTAGTTCCGTTCTATCAGAGAAGTGAACAACCATGACCGGGAGATAGGTTTGTGTTGATGAGAGTGCTTTGAGAACACGCATTCCGGGAACTTCCCGGAATAGCGGTATCAATTATTGACCAGATGTTGAACAACCGGAAGTGCGCTTGGACCATTGAACGGTTTGACAATCCAGCCTTTGATCTTGAATTTTTTACAGCGTTTTTTCAGTTCCATGTCATTTTCATTGGTAAACACCAGAATATTGACATGGTCATCATTGAGTTCGGTCCGAATTTTTTCAACCATGGTGATCCCATCCATTTCCGGCATGGAAATATCGGTAATTACCAGTTTGATATCCTTGTCCGCCTGAAGTTTGGACAAGCCATCTAATCCATTGATGGCCGTTGTTACTGTAAATCCGTTTTCAGTCAGAAAACCTTCCACATTCATACGTACAACACTGGAATCATCAACAACAAGTACTTGTGACATAAATCCCCTCCTGAATACTGTTAGCTTTTAGCCACACCTGGCCAGTTATCTCTAATATGCATACAAATGAGTGTCACATCGTCTTCCATTTTGCACTCACCCGTTTTAACGTTGATCGTGTTTAATATCCCTGACGCACTCACTCCCCCATGTTCATCCTGATATTGTTTGATCATCCGTTTGAGATTTTTTTCACCAAGGTCCTCTCCATTGGGAAATGGATTTTCAATCAAACCATCCGTATAAAATACCAGTAAATCGCCTTTTTTAAGGAAGCCTTTCTTGGAATAAAACACTGGATTATCCTGATAACCCAAGGGTGTGTTTCGATCAAGAAGGCTGTTAATGGAGCCGTCTTCACTCAAAATGATCGGGAAATTATGTCCGGCATTGGAAAAATCCATTTCACCCGTGTTCAAATCAATACAGGCCACAAAAAAAGTCATGGCAAACTGATGATTTCCTGAATAGCACACAACCCTGTTGAGGTAGTCAAGAATTTCATTGGGAGTCAGGCTGATATTTTTCATCAATTGATCAGTAAACATCTGGGATGCCCCACAGACCGTTGCGGTTACTAACGCCGCAGGCACGCCATGCCCTGTGACATCACCGATCAAAACATACAGCAGATTCTCAACCTGCAAAAATCCATGCCAGTCCCCACCAGTTTCTGTTGCTGATTTGTAGAATGCCGCAATATCTATGTTGGAAATTTTTGGAACTGATTTGGGGAATAATTCCTGCTGCACAAGGGCCGCCACTTCCAGTTCATGGGAGAGTCTCATTTCATTCTGGATCAGTTCCAGATTCTTTTTGAGGATTCGGATCTGCTCACACAGACCTTCCACAAAATCCAGTTCAAATCGGTCGAATTCTGTGCTGCCGGGTCCTCTGAATACACAGATCATTTCATTGATGCCCCTGACTCTCAGAAATAATGCGTGTGAGCCGATGATCATGGCACCGGGTTCAAAAAAATATTCGTAAAAGAAACTGTCTTCCTTGATATAATTGAAATAACAGATTTCGGTCTCACTCTCCGGAAAAAGATTGGCAATGAAATCTTCATCCAGTGTTTTATTGAGAAACATGAATAAGGAATCCTCAGCCGGACGATACAGGTCTTCTTCTTTTTCAAACAGGATCGTATCACTGTTGTAGATATAATCCGTCAACAATTCGAAGGCATGCAGGATAATATCCCGTGCTTCCCGGAAAGAGCTGAAATTTTTGAACAGATCATTGAAGCACTGTAGCTTTTCCTCCTTTTTTTTAAGATTGATGTTCATGATATGAACCGCATCAGAAAGTTCATTCACAACAAGATCTTTCGTTGGAGGAATGGGGTTCAGCTTCATCTGTTCAAGGGAGTAGGTTGTCAGTTTTTCCATCCAGCCAACAATACTTTTGATAGACTTTCTTATCTCAATTAATTCCTCACTCATGGGAATCCTCAATAAAAGTGAATATATCTCAAGTGGGATGATTTCGACTTTTGTCAAAACCCGGGAAATCCACCCTGTCATTCAGCACTGATCCAGGTACTGATTTTCTATAGATGAACTGGGATTGATCTGTCAATATAATTTATACAGGCATAAGGAAAGAGTTTGTTGTGCCCGAATGAAAATTTTTTGTATTTTTCAACAAAAGTTTGTTACGAACAATTATTCCCAACGAATAACAGTGTTTTCAAAGGAAGGAGCGCTTCAATTAATGTTTAACTCACAATTTACAAGAAGGTTGTTATGCAGATATCGCTGAAAAAACCATCAGATCCGATCATTCGACAGGCTATTAAATTGCTGGATCCATGGAAATGGGCTACGGACCCTGTCATTTCAGGACTTGAGCATATTCCTGAAAAAGGACCGGTGCTGTTTGTTGGCAATCACACAGTGCTGGGCTTGCTGGATGCGCCCTTGATGTGGTGTGAACTTTATCAGCGTAAACATCTGTTTGTGCGTTCGTTGGGGGATCGTCTTCATTTTAAAGTTCCCGGATGGCGCGATATGCTCAAAACATTTGGCGCGGTCGAGGGAACCCGTGCCAATTGTGCGGAGTTGATGCGAAACGGAGAGCATATTCTGGTATTTCCCGGAGGATCCCGGGAAGTGAATAAACGGAAAAATGAAAAATATCAGTTGATCTGGAAGGAACGTTTAGGGTTTGCGAGGATGGCTATTGAGTTTGCCTGCCCTATAGTCCCGTTTGCCGCGGTAGGTGCAGAAGAATGTTACGATATCGTGATTGATGCGGATGATATTTTTTCATCGCCACTTGGACCACTACTCAGAAAAATCATTCCAAGGGATGAAACGATTCCCCTGGTGAAAGGGTGGGGGGGAACCCTTTTCCCCAGACCTGAACGATTTTATTTTAAATTTGGCAAGCCCATCCAGGTCGACAACTACCACAAGGATTATCAAAACAGGGATTATTGCGTTGAACTGAGAGAAACGGTCCGACAAGCCATTGAACAAATGCTCCGGGAACAACTTGAATTAAGAGCCAATGATCCTGACCGTGATTTTACAAAACGTTTATCGCATAAATTTCGAAAATGAAAGGATTCAATTCCTGTTCTGGCGGTATCTTTTCGTGTGACTCATGATTGATGAAGCAGTGAATCAAATTTTTTCCCCAAAATTTCATCGGGATCTATGGTCGGTTCCACACGGACCTGATTGCCTATCACTTGAAGTATTGTAACCATCTGTCCCATGGCAACTGCTTCTGATGGTTGAAAAACTTTCCATTCTTCCCCAAACAGTTTGACAACCCCGCTTCCACTTTGTGGATCAATCGCTTCAATCACACGGGCCTGTTGTCCAACCATGCCATCGACATTGGAAACATATTTGTGTGAAGCTTTGGCTGGAAAAAATTTATGAAATCCAACCCAGGACACACAGGTTCCAGCAGTCCAGACAAGCAATGTGGCCCAAGCAGGCAGGAACATGGCGAAGGGAACTGTCAACAAGGCACCCAGTCCGAGAGGCAGACAAACAAAACCGGGCAAAAAAAGTTCTAATGCCGACAGCACGATGCTTCCCGCAAAATAATAAAACCATAAATCAATCTGGCTCAACAGATTCAGCAAATCGTTCATGTCTTGTCCTTGAATAAATCAGCGATACTGCCCATTGCCCCGAGCGTGGCACTGGCTTCAAACGGGATAAAAACCTTGTCGCCGTCCCCCTGCGTGAAACGTTGAAATCCTGAAATATAGGATTGGGCGAGCATGTATTTGACCGCGAGTTCCACATTTCCCTGACAGGCGTCCACAATTTTCTGCATGGCTTGTTTCTGGGCTTCCGCGACCATCATGATGCTTTGGGCCTCTCCATCCGCCTTTTGAATGATGGCCTCACGCTCCCCCACAGCATTGTTGATATTTTCCTGCTTTTCTCCTTCAGACCGTGCGATTCTTGATTGTTTGTCACCCTCGGCTTCCAGAACACGGGCTCTGCGCTGTCGCTCTGCCTGCATCTGCTTTTCCATCGCTTCCTGCACATCCCTTGGTGGTGAGATGTCCCTGATTTCCACTCGACTGACCTTGACACCCCATTTATCAGTTGCCTCATCCAGTACGCTTTTCAGACCGGCATTGATTCTGTCCCGGGAGGCCAACGTTTCATCCAGTTCCAGTTCACCAATGACCGAACGCAAGGTAGTCTGTGCCAGTTGAGACACCGCGATCGGTAAATTGGCCACTTCATAAACCGCGCGTTTGGCATCTGTGATCTGGACATACATGATCGCATCCACGGTCAGGCCCACATTATCTTTGGTGATGACAGTTTGTTTGGACACGTCCAGCACCATCTCACGGATGTCTATCCGTGAATAAACACCCACTTTACCATCGCGTTGCCAGATGATGGAACGGGGATTGTCTAAAAAAGGAATGATCACGTTGAGTCCCGAGTTGAGCGTGGAATGGTACGTCCCAAGCCGCTCAATCACCAGTGCTTCTCCCTGTTTCACGATCAATAAACCTTTTGCCAGCAAAATGATCACCAGTATTACCAGAAAAAAACCCACGCTCATCAATTCCATAGTGTCTCCCTTCTTTTTCAGATTAATCAGTTGCTGTCGCGTAATGAGAAATCCCTATCGATTCATTCCATCGTTCGCCAAGCTCAAGCAGACAATATGGTGGCCTTCATTGACAAAATCCAAAATGATGAGGAGTTTGTACAAACTTGGATCCAAGTCACCAATGACAATATCAACCACGCTCGAAAATGTTCCTGTGAATTGGTCAATTTAGAACCAGTTGATGAGCTCTCTTTGGAAAAAAGAGCATAACGCATAATCCATGCCAGTGTATTGAATTGTCAAGGAACTTTTTTTTGAAAACCCGAGCAAGTATATAATCCAGCCTTGACAATCTTTTTATTGAATGAAATGAAACAGGAAACAGTAGACTGCCGAGGCCCCTATCCATCCGCCTCTTGATGAAATTCGAAAAAATTGGGTAGTTGATGTTCCTCATGAGGATTTATGAGGTATTAATTATAGCCATTCCAGACAGTGTGCATACTCTGATTCTTCACTTTATGACCTTCAGGTCCAACTTTTTTTCCTCAAGATCTCATGAATTCCCAAACCTGCTTTCATTGCAAAACGCCTATTCCTCAAGCGGAGAAAGCTTATGAGCTTCAGGAAGGCTCCGCAACCCACTCATTTTGCTGTATAGGCTGTCTGTCTGTCTGGCAGATCATTCATGGGCAGGGATTGGATTCCTATTATGAACGTAGGGAATTGACCGGCAATGAAATTCCTGTGGGTATCAGCTCACGGAATTATGAACAATATGACAGTCCAGGTATTCAGGAACGTTTTGTCAAAAATCATGCGGATGGCAAGGAAGTACATCTGGTGTTACAGGGAATCCACTGCTCGGCCTGTATCTGGCTGATTGAACGCTATCTGCTACAACACAATGGGATCAAACAGGTTTCTGTGAATCTGGGAACAGAACGGGTTCGTGTGGTGTGGGATGGCTCGGTTGTGCCACTTTCAGGGGTGATTCGGTATTTCGCTGAAATCGGGTATCAGGCGGCCCCCTATGATCCATTTCTGGTTGAGCATCAACGGCAATTCATCTTGCGATCATTTTTACTGAAACTGGCAGTGGCGGCTTTCAGCGCAGGGAATATCATGATGCTGAGTTTTGCGCTGTATGCTGGATATTTCAGTGGGATTGAACAGGAATTCAAAGTGTTTTTTGAATGGATTTCGCTGGTATTGTCGTTGCCGGCAATCTGTTACAGCGCACTGCCTTTCTGGCAGGGGGCATGGCATGCGATCCGGTTTCGACAACCCAACATGGATTTTCTGATTGCCGCCGGGATCAGCATCACGTTTTCTTCTTCGCTGGTGATTTTACTCACAGATCCCACACAAAACCCCTATTTTGATTCCTGCGTCATGATCATCTTTTTCCTGCTGATCGGACGCACCCTGGAACGGTTGACACGATCACAGGTGGTGAACCTGACAGAACGTCTGCTGACACTTTCGCCCAGATTTGTGACAAGGCTGGAACAGGATGGAACGCAGGTTGTGATTCCACAGCAAGAAGTCAAACATGGCGATATCCTGTTTGTCCGGGAAGGTGAACAGCTTCCGGTGGACGGGAAGGTGGTCACAGGAGAATCGGAACTGGATGAATCAGCCATTACCGGCGAACCTCAATGGCGGTATGTCAAAGTCAACGATACTGTGATTGGCGGAAGTACATGCCGATCAGGAAATATCTCCATCAAGACCACGGCTGTGGGACATGAATCTCTGCTCCACAGGATTGTGGATCTGGTAGAAAAAGCCACTGCCCGTAAAACAAGGCTCCAATCCATGGCAGACAGACTGGCGTCCAAATTTGTCTGGATGGTGCTGGCACTGACAACAGGAACCTGGGTATTCTGGACATGGAAGGGCACAGAAGGTTCCCACCCCTGGATGATTGCTGTTTCAGTGATCATCATTGCCTGTCCCTGCGCGCTGGGATTGGCGACGCCAGCGGCGATCCTGGTGGCAGTGGGTTCCGCGATTCGTCGGGGAATTCTGGTCAAGGACGGAGATGCTTTGGAACAGGCGGCTCTGACGAGCGATATTATTTTTGATAAAACCGGGACGTTGACCACTGGACAAATGCAGGTAATCCATCTGGATAGTTTTACCGAACATCAGGAGGAATGGCTCTCGGCGGTTTTTCAGATGGAAGCTTGTTCCAATCATCCAGTCGCCAAAGCGTTGAGTGCTTACCTCCGACAACATTTCCCTGAGTTGGATCGAGGAGGCGAGACCGACGTGTCGTTCAAAAATTTTCCAGGTCGTGGAATATCCGGGCTGTTTGAACAGCAACAGGTATTGATCGGCAACCAGCGCCTCATGGTGGAACGTCAGGTCGATCTTACTTTTCCAACGGATACAATCCCTGTGATGTTTCCTGAAATTGAAGTGCTCGTGGCACTGAATGGCCAATTGGCCGGGCGACTGATTTTACGGGATAAGATCAAATCCGAAGCCCCCTCAGCGGTGGCACGGTTGAAGAAAATGGGACTGGACGTGCATATTCTTTCCGGGGACCGTCAGCTTGCGGTAGATCAACTGGCATGGACGTTGGGCATCCAAAAAAATCATGGAGAACTGCTACCTGACAAAAAACTGGAATATATCGAGTCCCTGCAAAAAGACCACCGGGTGGTGGTGATGGTGGGTGATGGCATCAATGACGCTCCCTCCCTGAAGCAATCCAACATGGGAATTGCCATGGCCAGTGGAACGGATATTTCTGTCGATGCGGCAAACGTAGTGTTGACCCGATCGCATCTTGATGGCGTCTGCGAAACCTTGTTGCTTGCCAGAAAAACCCGAAGGATTATCCGCCAGAATCTGGCCATTTCCCTGATGTATAACGCCTTAACCATTCCCCTGGCGATGATGGGCTGGATCAATCCGTTGTTTTCCGCGTTAACCATGGCGTTCAGTTCCCTGTTTGTCACCCTCAATGCACTTCGGCTCAAATCTTTTGACCAGTGAATGTGAGGCTTACCATCAAATCAGACTTCAACACCACCAAAACTGTGGGAAGAATGGACGACAAATATTCTGACTGAATGCGTTAAAATTGGTAATTCATCCTGACAAACGCGTTGTCATCCTGTTTGAGCATGGCAAACTCGCGGCTCAAATAATGATCATCGCCTTCAAAGAGATTCACTCCCAACGCAAACGACAAGGCATTGTCCATTTGTTTTTTGATGTCCAGTTTGACGAATCGGTCATGATCCTCAGGCCGTTCATACACAAAAGTATTCAGAAACAGGGTTTCCTGCATGAATTTCAGAGTCAATCGCAATGTATAGGTGTTTTGAATTTCTTCCCGGCGATATTTGAAAAGTTCCTGTTCCCGGGCCCAATCCATGGCTTCCTGAGCAGAAACAGTCTGTCCCTGTGCGGCCATGATCGCCTGGTATTGCGTCTGATAGAGTGCCAGAATGGATTCTTCATAGCTGTCATAATTCTGCATCAATTCCGCATACCATTGGAATCCGATAAAGACTGAGGCACTGAGATCCAGTCGATAGCCAATCAGGTTTTTCACAGAAGAATTTTCAATGAATAACTCCTCTCCATCCAGATCATCTTTGGATTGATAAAACCCGCTTTCCCATGAAAGTATTCCGTTGCCCAACTGTCCTTCCAACGAAAATCCAAGGACGTTCAAGCCGGGATAATCACTGGTGAGAGCCGTGTATCCATGCGTTTGAAATGGATCGGAATTGCCGGAGGCTTTTCCCTCTGCATCCAGCCATTGAAGGCCTTTGGGATTTTTATAAAAACCGCTGTAAGTATAAAAACTCACCTCAAAATCAGATACTTTGAAAAACCAGCGTGTTGCCAGCTCACTGTCGGTCATTTTGTTTTTGCCGGTTGTGGAATCAAGATCACAATATTCAGCGGATGCCATTAACTCGGGTTGGGTGGGATCCAGCATGGAATTGGGATTATAAATGGAAAAGCGGCATCCATCTGGTGTGGTGTCCGGTGCGAATTGTGGATGAAACACGATGTCCACTCCGCCAGACATGCCAAAATAGGAAGTCATCCGGATCGAGTTGGAACCATCTTTCAGATATTCCATTTCTTGTCCCGCAAAATTGGCCACCCAGTTTTTGGGGAACAGGTCATTGATGAACAGCATGTCGCCCACACCCCATGTTGAAACCTGTTTTCCCACACTGATATCCATCCAGTTCAGTGGAGTGAATAAAATCCGTGCTTCCCGGATATCCACATGAGTTTCCCGGATCACGGAATCCTGCACAAAATCCAGTTTTAGATAATACCTGGCGGATTGACTGCTACCGTTTGATTTGACGCGAACCCGGATATTGTCCAGAGTCCAGTCCTGGTCACGATCTTCATCCACGTCAACACGCCCTCCCCGTTCAATTTCAAGCATTCCCGCGAGTTCAAACCTGGGGGCAGAGCTTTGAGCTTTGAAGCCTCCAGACAAATCATTTGCGGAATCTGACGTGCCAAAGTCTGTAAAGTCCGGGGATGAATCAATCGCGTCAAATTCATTTGCGGAGGATTCCGTTTTTGTGGCTTCCGGAGAGGCCTCTGAAGAAATCCCGAAACTGTTATCTGACTGAAATAGATCCTCGTCCGACTGGCTGAAAGCCTGCTGATTCAGAATCAGAAAAAACAAAGTAAATCCCAGCCCTATTCTTGTAGATGTTTTCATAAAAAAAGTTCCTGTTGAGTCAATGTTACCGAAAATCACTTCAAAAATTCCATAGGTGGATTTTTCAGGGAACGCTCGGAAAAGATTTCTTCACTCATGCCAATATCATAGGCAGTTTGTTGCGGATTCAGTGAAATAAGGGTTTTCGTGTCTTCGTCGGGTGATATCATCAATCGCTGGATGACGGTCGGATAGCCCTGAATGTTGATGATTTTTCCAGGTTTGTAATACTTGAACATTTTTCCATCCTGTCCATAAAACTCTACTTTCATGGGAATAAAGGTGTCTTTGGCAATCCATGAGACAATTTTCGCGATTTTATCCTCGTTTTCTTTGGGGGTGCTTTCCATGTGATAGACCGGCACATTGTCCAGGGTGGTTTCGTCAAGGATCTTGTGGTTGTCTTTGGTGTAATGCCTTCCGGAAACATCTTCATAGGAAAAATCAGAGCCCATGAACGGGTCTTGTTTGCGGCTTCCCGCAATGGCAAGGATTTTGTCAGAGGCCGGAATATAAAGCCTTCGATAATCATCTTCATTGATTTTTTTATGCACAAGAAAGGTGGTTCGCTGGATGTCTGAAGGTTGAGTGAAATACACCAGAAACATTTGTTCGCCGCCCTCTTCCACATCGTATTTGATCATGGTGAACAGCTTTTTAATGGGCTCTTTCCGTGATTTGGAAAAGACCTGCATCAACATTTGTGATTTTCCATCCTTGCCCTGATAATAGGACACCAGATGCGCTTTTTTCATGATCTCTTCAGGTGTTTCCGCATGTGCCAGCATGACAGATCCAGCCAGTAAGAAGAACAGGGACAGGGTTGTTAGTTTCTTGAATGTTTTTTGTTTCATAGTCCTCCAAAGATTGGAAATTATAAGTCGGCCACAGTGTCACGCAAAACACAGGGAATTTTATAAAACAGTCCGCTGTGTCTCCGTGTCTCTGTTGCAAAAAAAGACAATTAATTTAGAAATAGCCTCAGTTTTCAAAACTCGGCAACATGGGCGAAAACAGTTTAAGAATCGCAGGGAGCAGAATCAGGGTGGTGATTCCGCTGACCAACATGATTCCAAAGAAAAAGGCACCCACTGTCACATAGGGAACCAACGGCGCGAAAAACAACGGGGAAAATCCGATTGAAATCACCAGCACATTTCGCCAGATTGCCTGGGCAGTTCCCTCAAACATTTCCTGAAAAGTCTGTTCCGCATTGTTCAGTTTCTCATTCGTCTGGCGTGCGTGCTGAATGAAATGAATCGCAAAATCCACAGACAATCCCAGCGTCAGACTGGAAAGTACCGCAATCGGTATGTCATAAAATTTTCCGGCAAATCCGATGGCGCCGTAAATCATTGTGATGGTGAGAGACAGTGGCAACATCGCTACGACCCCCCATTTGAAACTTCGGAACAGGAAAACCATCATCACAAAGACAATCACAAAGGAGCCAATGAGCGACATCGCCATACCAGTGACCATTTCATCCTGCCAGACCTTGTTGATGTAGGTCAGCCCAGCCCATTGTATTTCCATTGTGATCTTTTCTCCATTGGCGCCTTCATAAACTGGAACAGGATGAGTTTTCATGTAGTCAGCAAACTGATCAATCACAAACTGCATGTTCTGGTTGTCTCCTGTTTTGAATTGAATCCAGGCCTGGGCATGCAGGGAATCCCCGGGATTGATCAATTTCCACATGTCACTGCCTTTTTTCGGATCACCGGATTCAAACAGAAACATGTATTGTGAAACCTTTTCTCTTGTGTCTGGAAGACTGCTGTCGTTGAACGCCACCATGCCCACTTTTCGTAAAACATCGGCAATGGTTGTGATTCCACCGATCAGGGAATCGCCTTCCTCATTTTTCAGATTTCTCAGAAAATTGGCGGCTTGATCAATGTATTGGATTACTTCCGGATTCCGGATGGAGGGCCCTGAGGGTTTTTCCAAAGAATCCGCAAAGGCATTTGCCTCCATCGAAAAATCAGCAAACTCATCGGTTTCCATCCCCTTGTCGTTACCAAACGGATCCGAATCATTGGAGACCGCCGGTTCAGCTTTTTCTGATTTTACTTCAGGAAAACTGAAATACAGATTGGCCCAGTAGGTTCCGGCCAGTTTCTTGTTCATGATGCGATCGGCCTTACGAATCACATGGTCTTCCTTGAACCAGCGTACAGGATTGTCATTGATGATGATCTGCCTGATTCCGAAAATGGAGATAACCATGGTCACCAGGGCCGCCACAATGACCACATGCGGAGCTTGATTGGCAATCCCTTTGAACATATGAACCACTTCCATCACAACCGATTTTTTATCATCTTCAATGCGGCCAAACCCCATGATTGTTTTTTCAGAGAGCAGCATGCTGTATGCGGGAATAAAAACCATGGACAAAATCCAGGCTAACGCAACCCCAAACGCAATGGTCACGCCAAACACAACCACGGGTGGAATCCCGGTTGTTGCCAGTGACGCAAACCCGACAACGGTTGTCACGGAAGTAAACAGCATCGGGAGAAACAACTCGTCCATGACATGTCGAAGGGCATCCTTACGATCACTGTAACGGTTCATTTGATCATGCAGTGTGCTCAGGATGTGCACCGAATCCAGCACCGCAATCGGCATCAGAAATATGGGGATCATCGAACTCATGATGTGAATGCTCTGCCCGGAAAAAATGAGTGCGGCCATGGACCATGTAACCGTGAGCAGGGCCAATATCATAGGGGCGGCAATCAGGGCCAGATTTCTAAAAAAGAAATACAGCAGTATAAAGATCACCAGTCCCGCTCCCGGTGCATAAACCGCCATTTGAATGAACATCTCATTGCCGAACGTGTTTTCCGCGACAGGAAGTCCCGAGATGAAAAACCGATCATCGTCAGTGAAATGTTTGTTTGCGATGTCTTCAATTTTTTTGCTCAGGAAATAACTCCGATCTTTTTTCCCTTTTTCCAAGGGAATATAAATGCCGGCAATCGTCCCATCAGCCGCGGCAAGTTTGTTCATAAACAGTGGATTATTATTGAGCGCGGCCAGCAGTTGATCGGCCTCTTGCTGATTTTCAGGCGGGGTGTCCATCAACGGTTTCAACAACAATTCGCCGGACGCGTTCAAAATTATATCATCCACCGTAGACAGTGAAAACACATCCTCTTTCACAAACAATCGCAAATTTTTCGCGTCATCTTCCGGATGAACACTCAGGATATTTACCAGCTTCGAGAACCAATGATCCGGATCAGACCTTTCATCTTCAACCGTCAGGATTTCCCGGGTAACCGCATGGATACGGGCCAGACGTTCCGGGGTGAATACCGAAGAACCATCATGGCTCATCACACCCACCACAATCATATCGCGGGTATTGAATTCGTCCTTGATCTGGCTGTAGAGCGTGATGGCCGGGTTGTTCTGGTTCAGCATGTGAACCGGATCGGTATCGGTCTTGATGCTGGGTAACGCAAACAGGGAGACCAGAGTCAGCATGACACAAATCATGATAACCGTTTTTGGTCGTTCTATTCCAAACTCAATGATATTTTTTTTGAATGATTTCATGTTTTTTTTTTGATGACAGGGTTAATAATAAGAAATGAATATTCACATATTCATATATAGTTTCACCTAAATTACTTTAAAAAAATGATAGGTCCAGTTTAAAAATCAGTTTTTCGAATTTGATTCTGTTATTCCAGAACTATGTGATGTTTCTCAATCTCAAGGACAAAGCAAACGCAGGTATGACTGGGATACCTGAAAATTGGTATGGTAAGTACCCGACCAAAAATAATTAAACATTTTTTCTGGTTCCCTACCTCTGGTGCAAGGCTGTTAAGTTAAGCACTCTAAAGGTCCCGGCACCAATTCCCCCTTGGTTTAAGGGGGTTAGGGGGATGTTATTCTGAGCGTTAAATCCCCCATGCCCCCTTTGAAAAGGGGGATTTTCTCGCTCGTAATTTCTTAACTTAACAGTCGTGGACCTCTGGTGGGGAACCCTCCTTGTCCCACTTCCGGTGGCTTGCCAACAAGCCGTGGAAGAGCACCAGAGGTACATTATGGAATGGTTCCCGACGAGACGTCAGGAACCAGATTAATGTTAAAAAACTGTTGATCGGGTACTTATTTATTTTGATGTCCCAAAACAGGAATTTAACTCAACTTATCGGAGGTTCTCGTAAAGAACATGAAAAACTATTGATATTCGGGAATGAAAATGGCATTAGAATAACGAAATGCACGATTTAACGTGGATAAAATATTTCTGTATTCCTTTGAGCCTTTGATTGATGGACAACATATTTCACGCTGATCACCTGTTTCCGTATGCGATTCCACCGTTTTTGACGATGGTGACCGCCTTTTTTCTGGCATCCATCACGATTCAGGCTGGACGAGAGAAACGCGCAAATCAGTTATTCACCCTTTACTGTTTGCTTCAGGGACTGCTCTATCTTGATGTGATCCTGGAAACTCTGTGGATTTCCAAAGTGGCGGCGTTGACCTTCGGACGCGTCATTTTTATGTTTTATATCTTTATTGTTCCGGTAGGTGTTCACTTTGTTCATACCATTTTTGGGATAAAAGGGTCTTTGCGGATCATTCGCGGATTCTATGCGTTCAGTGCTATTTTTCTCATTATTGTTCCCACCTCCTATTTTTTCAGTGACTACCGGGATGTCTTTTATGGAAAGGTTCCGGTTCCTGGAATTGGGTTTCACCTATTCTCCTTATACGCGTTGGGTTCCATTATTTATAATGCAATAATTTTGTGGAAAGGATTCCGACAGACAACAGATTCTGAAAAAAAGCAGAAAATCCGCTATGTGACCTCCGGGATTTTGCTCAACGCGTTTTTAACCTTGTTCAATATTCTGCCGCTTTTAGACATTGAACTGTATCCCCTGGGAAACTTTGGTTTCATCCCTCTGGCCCTAATGGGCTACGGAATCCTTCAACATCAGTTTCTGGACACAACCAAAAGCTGGTTCTCCCAAACAGCGTTTACCAGATTGGTGGTGGGACTCATCTGGGCTCCTTTGGTACTCAGCCTTGTGTTCTGGTTTTTTGCACCCGCAGAGATGTTTCGTTCTAATGGTTATGAGCATTTTTTACACTACTCCATTCCTCCACTACTAACCGTATTGACCTGTTATGGTCTGGCAACCTTCTGTTTCACCTCAGGAGGCGCAAAACTGGAAAATCTGCTGTTTGGACTCATTTGCTGGCTGTGGGGGGGCGTGGCCATTGAATTATTGTTTACAGGCAATGTGCTGGATCAAAATATTGCTTTGTGGATCACCCGAATTGATCATTTTCATCTGGTCAATCAATTGGCGATTTCACTGCATTTAATTTACCGGATTGTCCATCGCCCCCAACGGAAACTGATTTATTTCTATTACGCTTTTGGCGTCTGTCTGATGTTTTTGACGCATACATCGTATTATTACCAGGATACGATGTATCTTTATTCCTGGGGGTTGTTCCCCAAAGCAAACTGGGCCCTTCTTGTATATGGAGTTTTTAGTGCTGTCGCAATGATCTGGGCGTTCTGGTTGTTGTTCCAGAAGATGCGGCATGAACAGGATGCGTTTCAAAAAAAACAAATCCTGTTTATTTTTATTGGAGTGGTGATTACGGCCACACTCAATATCGGAATGGTTCCCGCGACGTTGGGCATTGATTTCTATCCATTGGGCGGATTTTCATTTATTGCCATTGCAATAACAGCGTATGGGATTTTCTACCATGATGCGCTCAAGCTCAATCCCTATACAAAAAAACGGTTGGTTCGTAATATTTATAGAGGCACCATTTTTGCCGGTTATTTTCTCATGATTCCTGTGTCGCTATGGGCCTTACAGGGTTTGACAGGCGAACACCTCCTGAATCGAATCTGGCCCTATGGAATTCCACCGCTCCTCTCCCTCCTCGTCTGTATTTTTCTATCAAAAATTCTATTGGGAATGGCCAGCCACAATCAAAAAGAAATCTATGTGTTCAACCTTTTATGTCTGAGTTATGCGTTTTTGAATATGGATATCCTGTTGAATGGCATTGTCACAGATGTCTCCATAGGATTGCGACTCAATCGCTGGGATCATTTTCAATTGGCTTTTCTGGGAGGGTTCTCCATTCATTTACTCTATCGAATCACCCGCTATGAAAAGCTCCGATGGTTGATCCCAACCTGTTATGGCTTTGGGGCAATCATGGCTCCGCTGACCCAAACCACCTTTTACCTGCAAGACGAAATGTACACCTATTACTGGGGTTTTTTTGGCAAAAAAGCCGTACTTTTCGATGTCATGAGTCTGTTCTGGATGACTGTCATTGTTTACACCTGCCTGGTTTATTTCAGATATTATCAAAAAAGCCGTGACGCCTTCGAAAAACACCGTTTGTTCTATCTGTTCAATGGATTTCTCATTATCGGCTTGCTGTCACTGGGAAACATACCGGCGTTGAATGGCTATGAAATCTACCCTTTATGTAATTTCATCTTCATTCCCATGCTGTTCCTGGCTTACGGGATGCTGATTCACAACGTGAAAGAACTCACGCAACTGGTTCGGACCACCCTGTACAGGGCTGGATTGGCCGGCTTCATGATTCTCCTCACAGGCATATTTTGGCAGATTGATCTTTTCACAGAAAATTTTCAGGGCTATCTCTTGGGATTTATTTTCGGCGTACTCTGCCTGCTGGCCTTTGCCAAAAGCTGGAACATTATCTTGAGACTGTTTTTTATTGAGGAAAAAGAATCCCTGCAGAAAGCCTTCAACTTCATGATGGAATTGTTTTCACAAGCCACCCGTTTCAGGGAACTGTATCAGTTTGTCAGCTATTCATTGTTTCGCACTCTGTCCGCCCGTCGTTGTATTCTGTTGATTCAACATGCTCCGGATCAGGATTTTGAAGGCTGGTCCTATCAAAGCATGCAAGACACATTTTTTGAGAAGGCGCATCCCATTGAAAACAGTGAACTGCCCGTCTCCCTGAAGCTGGAAAATCAGGTAATCCAGTGGTTCAACACGTTAGGGCGTGGGGCCAGTCACGAAGAAATGATAGAGTGGGCACTCCTCAACGATGTTTCCTTTGAACCGGGAAATGCCTTGGTGTCCGCAGAGTGGATTCAACCCGTTTTTTTCGAAAATCGACTCAAAGGTTTGGTACTGCTCCATGAAAAAACAAACAACTCCGCTTATACCCATGAAGAAAAGGAATTCCTCTTTCAATTGGGGATGGCGTTGGGATCTTACATCCAGAGTCTGGAGCTGTTACAGGGACTGGAGACAAAAGTACAGGAGCGCACCAGTGAGATCCATCATCTCAATCAGGTGATTCAGGCCGTCAATTCCACGCTGGAACTGGACGAAATCATTTTAACCATCATGGGATTTCTGCAGGAAATCTTTGATTTTAATCAATTGGGAATCTTCATGGCGGATCCCTCTGGTCAGGAGTTGCTCCTTATCGAGTATTTTGGTGAGGATATTAATGAAGAGAACCTGAACATCGTGAAAAGCGTTTATCTTCCATTGAAAAGTAATGTAAGTTATGTGTGCGAACCGTTTTTGAACAATAGCCCCTATTATTTTTCTCCGGTTACAGAAGAACTGGTCCAATATTTCTTTCCGGCAGATAAACAAATTTATGATGCGAATCCTGTCCAGTCCTACCTTCTGTTTCCGCTGTTAAGGCAGAATCAACCGGTTGGAACGATTGTTTTTGCCAATAGCAAGACAGCTTTTCAATTGATGGAATCGGATATGGAACAAATTCAACGTTACGTATCCCAGGTTTCTTCTGCGTTAAACAATGCTCACCTCTCAGAAGAAACGCATAAAGCCCTCTTGAAAGCTCAAATCAAGGAACAGGAAATCACCCATATCAATCAGGTCGTTCAAACCGTGAATTCCACTCTGGATTTGTCACAGGTCATGCAATCGGTGATGGAGGCCTTGAAACAGGTGTTTCCGTTCGATCATATCGCGATCATGCTGGTTGATGAAGCTACCCAAACGATGAGATTCGAAAAGATCTATGGAACATCTTCTGACGAACTGGTTCTGAAGCTGAAACAATTGATCTTTCCTCTCGAGAATATCAATAGTTTTTATGTCAAAACAGTGGTGTATAACGATCTGAACTACATTCCCCGGATCACTCCTGAGTTAGCTGAATTGTTCTGCGAAAGTGATAAAAAAGCTTATGACATTAATCCAATAACCGCCATTTTAATGTATCCTCTGGAAGTTCAGGAGAATGTCATTGGAACACTTGGCTTTGCCAACTATCATGATTTTTTTGATTTGGAAGAAGATACGATCTATAAAATCCAGCGTTATGTCGCTCAGGTTGCGACTGCCATCCACAATGCCCAGGTCCATGATGAATTGAAAACAACGAGGGTTCAATTGGCAGAGTCAGAAAAAATCGCGGCAATGACTCTGACCTTTGAAAAATTTGTGCCTCAACAATTTCTGAGTCGTATTGCCAGAGAAGGGCTGGAAAAGATTGAGCTGGGCAAAGCTGAAAGCGCTTTTATCACCATCCTGTTTTCTGATATTCGCTCCTTCACCACCTTGTCAGAAACCCTGCCGCCACAGGAATTGATGAACTTCCTGAATGCCTATCTAAAACGGATGGCCAAACCAATCCATGCTCAAAAAGGTTATATTGACAAGTTCATTGGGGACGCGATCATGGCGCTCTTTGATCTTCCCGATGAAACCCACTCAGAAGAGGCCCTGCGGAGTGTTACTGCCGCGATTGACATGCATAAAGTTTTGCAACGTTACAATCGACACCGCCAGAAGGTTGGATATGCCCCTATCGAGATCGGGATCGGCATCCATAGTGGACCGGTCGTCATTGGAACTGTTGGCTCCTCAGACCGGATGGATTCAACCGTTTTGGGAGATACCGTCAATCTTGCGTCCAGACTGGAGAGCCTCACCAAACAATATGGAGTGAATATCCTGATCAGCAACGAAACCTTTGAGTTGATTCCCAATGAAGAAAATTTTCTTGTTCGGGAAATTGATTGGGTCAAAGTCAAAGGCAAAAAAGAACCAGTAGGGATATATGAAGTGTTTGATCATGTTCCCAAAGAAATTCAAGAACTCAAACGCAGGTCTGGAAAGTTGATCAAGAAAGGTCTCGTCAGAAGAATGTTCCGACAGTGGGATGCCGCAATTGAAGCGTTCCGGGAAGCTCTGCAAGTTTACCCGGAAGACAAAACCCCGAAAATCCACATAGAGCGTTGTCTGATGCTCCAGAATGCCGATCTTCCTGAAAATTGGGATGGGGCGGTGTCGCTGGATAGCAAATAATCTCTTTCTTCATCCATTTGTATGAGCTGATCCTTGTACAGTTCATGGAATAGATTTTAAGGCAAGAAACATCTGAATTGGCTCCGGACGATCTGCCAACTTTCCTTGTTTGACATCAATACGTTCAAACCCATAACGCGAATAGAACTCAACCGCCTCAGGTTTTGCATCAACGACAATTCCCACACAACCAAATTTTTGTCTCATTTCTTTAGCTAAATCAAATACCGTTTTCAATAACTGTAAACCAATCCCTTGCCCTTGAGAATGCTCACTTATGGCTAAACGTGCCAAGCGTAAAACTGGAAGGGGATATTGAGGCAATTTCTTCTTTTGTGGCTCTTTGAGGAATTCAATTTCTATGTGAGAGGCTGAAATGGTTGCATAACCTTTTATTTCCTGGTCCTCAACGGCTACATAAGTTGTTCCAACATGATGTCTAAATTGATTTTGCCCCGCATACAGTTTGAAGAAGCGATCGAGATCTGGATTGCCTGATTGAAAACGAGTTCTATCATCCATTGGACGTAAGGGCCGAATTTCAATCATTGCTGTATAGTGATTGCATTGATGGCGTCGGTGGAGGTGGGTTTTCCAGTTTATCCACAATATATTCTCCTGAATCTTTGGATACGACAATTTTGGGAGGTATAATCACACCAAAAGGGATCTCATTCAATGCTTGTAGATAATGTAGAATGGCACTCTCAACAAAGAAACCTTTTTTCACACCGTGGTTTTGAATATAAGTTTCTAAAAGAGCTTGGGTCTCTGATGATATATGTGCTGTAATTTGTGGACTGATTGTTTTCATATTACCCTCCTGTAGAGAATTCTACAAAAATGTAGATCGTTCTAAATCATCTGTCAAGAATAACACCTGCAAACCAGGGTTGTTTAATTTTCAGTTTGGCATGGTGGGTAGGTTGGGTAGAACGAAGTGAAACCCAACAAAACTCGATGGGTTTCGCAAAGGCTCTACCTATTACGCATCCTTTTTTGGAAAATTAAACGACCCTGCCTGCAAACAACACATCGGGATTGATAAAACGGAAGGTCTGGTTCCCCACCACCCAAGAAGGTCGGGAACCAGAGTTTTGGCGGAAATTGTTATTTTTTAACTGGCGGCATACAATCGGGGTCCTTGAATTTGAACAGGTTGACGCTCCTGTTGTTCCAGATCGAGCAGGCATTTTTCCAGGGTCAGTCCCACCAGTGTTTCGTTTTTGATCATGGCAATATGCGGCCAGGTGGCCCGTTCGCCTTCCAGAAGTGCGGCTCTGAATTCCTGTACGTCGGGATTGGCAAACAATCTCAAATATTTCTTCACTCCAAGCTTGGGGAAAATATTGATATCGCCCTGATATTGCTGATCCAGCACACTGTTGAGCATTCCCAGCATGGAAAGTCGATTGCCATATTTGGGTGCGCCAAATAGTTTCAACAACTGCAAGCCACGGTGTTTGGCCTCAGACTTAAACAGATCGCGCATGTTCCAGCGGATGTCCTTGGTGTGCCAGCGTTGTTCCATGAAGGGCGTGATGTGTGGATTGACCTGACTGACAATGTAATGATTCACATTGAATAACTCACTGAGACGTTTGATCGGAATGTCATTGGTCACACTGCCATCAACCCACCGAACGCCTTTCATGTGTGTCACATATTCGCCATGAATGTTCTTGGCGGTCAGTTCAACCGGTGCGAACACGCCGGGAACAGTGCAGGACGCCAGACAGGCGCTCCAGATCAGCACATGCGGTGTGGTCAGATAATTGGCCAACCGGGGATGCTGACTCTGATAGAGTGGAGAGATGCTGATATTGATCATGCGCCCGGTTCTCTCAAAGGCTTCTTCAAACGTATATTCCCCAATGGTATCTCTCAGAAAGTTTTCCAGAGCTTTGGAACTTAAAATTCCTTTGCCCTGCGCGATTTCAGCCCAGGGTAAACGCTGAAAAATATTTTTTGCCAGCATTTGCTCAGGTTCCCGATGCAATGTCCACATTTCCTCTTCGGTCTTCACACCAAACACGGAGGTCATGATGGACCCCGCACTGGAACCGGAGATCACACGCGGCAATAAGCCTTGTTCAAACAGCGCCCGAAAAACACCCACATGGAACATCCCCATCGTGCTGCCACCACTGAGCAACAGTGCTGAACGTCCATAGCCCTGGTAACTCTGACGAAAAAATTTAAGTTTATCTTTCAAGGAAAACTGTTTGAGATCTTCTTCGGCGAGGTACTTGAGCAACGTAGAAACTTCATGAATGTAGTCATCAATCAGATATTTTGTACCAACCCTGGCGTGGTTATACAACACAGGATTCGCGATGTTGCCGATGTTGCGTTTGAGTCCTTCCCGAAGACTGTACACAAGTTGGGGGATGTCCTTGGCTTTGTAGCAGGCACGCAGGTGGTTGAGACGCTTCAGAATCAGTTTGTAGAGATAATCCGGTGATTCATTTTCAACTTTCCATGCTTCATGCCCCTTAAGCCAGTCATATTCCACAGCGGTGGTGTACCAGGATTGATAATCTGTGGATTGAGCCATGGCCTGCTTCAGTTCTACCGCATTACGTCTTTGCATAAGTCCCCCTGAAATTTGTTTTGCTCGATGTCCTGCTTGACAAGCAGTTTATGGAAAAGCTATGAATTTTTATACAACTTATTTGTTCGTCAGATAGTTTCGGTGCTATCTGCGAAAAAACACAAACCCATTTCCTCTTAACCCCGGAATGTCGCTTTTTGGAGAGCCTGTAATGGAATCAATGCTAAGATTTGACCGGGTTTTCCCCTATGCCATGCCACCGCTACTCACCATCCTCGCCTGTCTGTTTCTTGCGTTACTAACAATAAAATCAGGAAGAAACAATCGGGAAAATAAATTATTCACGCTCCTCAGCCTGATGCTGTTGCTCTACAATGTGAATTTTCTACTTTACATTCTCATGACCTCTCAGTCTGACACCGTGAATGTGACGCGCTGGAGTTTTGTGTTTTTTGTCTTTTCCCTGCCAGTCAGCATCCAGTTCATTCATCAGATGCTTGGACTTCACAACCGGAAGTGGATCGAGTGGGGATTGTATGGGTTTTGTTTTGTCTCACTTCCATGGATCACGCTCACAGATTTTTATTTCACGGAAGGTTTTGAGTATTATTTCGGGATGTATCCACGCGCGAATACAGGGTTATATCTGTTTGCGGTGCTGAGTGTTCTCGGGGGGAGCTATTACCTGTTTCTGCTTGGAAAAAACTGGCGGGCTGAAACAGATCCCAATCTTCGGCGGAAAATGCTCTACATCCTGATTGGATTTCCAGGCGGGTGGCTGATGATCGGTTTCAACATGATTCCCTATTCAGGCATCGAACTTTATCCGCCAGGCGCGTTTGCGTTCATCCCACTGTCACTCATGGTCTATGGCGTACTGCGTCACGCGTTGCTGGATACCAGTGAATCCTTCCTCAAAAAAGGCTATCTGGGAAAATGGCTGTCGTATGTGACCTTGCTTCCGTTACTGGCCGCGGGTTTATTTCTGGAAATGTCAGAATCCCTCAGCATTACCGAAGACCAATCCCTTGTTGAAGTGCTCTGGCCGTTTGGATTTCCACCACTCCTGTCAGCCATCGTCTGTCTCGGACTCGCCGCATGGTGCCTGAGAAAAGGAATCCGGCAACTGAACACCATTCTGCTGGGCATCATCTGCCTGCTGTGGGGCTTGCTCAGCTTCAGTCGAGTCCTGATTTTTCTGGTTTCTGTCGGCAGTCCCGCGTTGCAATACCAGATTGCGAACACCGCGCATTTCTTTTTTGTGAATCAGTTGGGTGTCTATCTGCATTTTATCCACAGAGTCAGCCATCGCCCTGAACGCAAACTTGTTATTTTTTACTATATCTGCGGCACGATCCTGATGTTTCTTCCTCAGGCCAATTTATATTTCAACTCAACGCTCTACCACTATTATTACGGGGTGTATCTCAGTGGTAGCTGGGGCTTTGCCACCGTGGGACTGCTCGGTTTTTTCGGGTTGCTCCGGGGAGGCTATCTGCTGTTGTCCGCTCAACAAAAGGAAACAAATCCGCGAAAAAAGCGGAATCTGCATTATTTGTTCATCGGTTTGATTCTGACCGGGATTCTGAATCTGTTTACTGTTCCCGCGTTGCAGGGGATTGAGTTTTATCCGCTGGGAGATTTCACCTTCATTCCGATTGGAATTCTGGCCTATGGGATTCTGGTGCATGATGTCCTGCACATCAATGTTTCTTCCAAAAAAAGATTTTCGTTTGTGCTGGTAAAATTTCTGGTGATCGCAATCAATGCCGGAGTTTTCATGGCAGGGTCATGGGCTTTGCAGGATTACTCATGGGCTCAGATCACCAGCAGACTTGGCTGGAGCAGTTTGCCACAATCGTTGTCCTGGCTCTCTTGCCTGTTTCTGTCATGGCTCTCACTCAGGATGGCACAAAATCAGAAAGCCGCGCAATTATTCAGTCTGCTGTGCTGTTTGTTCGGATTGATCAATGCTGATATTTTTTTAAACAGCATCATTGATGATCCGGCCATCGGTTTAAGACTGACCCGCTGGGATCAACCGCTGTTTGTGTTTGTCATGGCCCTGATTCCACACATGACCTATCTGATCACCAAAAAAGAAACCGGCTGGCGTCTGGTGTATCTGGCCTACGGAGTGTGTATTGTGTACATTCCGATCACACAGACCGATTATTATTTCAGAACCATGCAGATGCATTTCTGGGGAATGTTTCCCCGAAACGGATTTTTCTTTGATGTCTTTGCACTGCTCATCGTTCTTTCCGCATCCTATTCCGCATATCTGCTTTCAGTGACCTGGCGTGAAACCCGGAATCCGATCTTCAAAAACACAGTGAAGCATCTGCTGCTGGGGTTTATGGGCATTGCTGTGCTGACTCTGGGGGATATGCCCGCAATTTATGGCTATGACGTCTACCCGATTGGCAGTTTCAGTTTCATTCCCTTGACTGTTTTGGCGTATGGGCTGTTCAAACACAGTCTGAAAGAACTGGTTCAAAACCTCAGAGGCGTTTTATTTTGGGGGGTCGTAGGGCTGGCGATGGGATTTTTACTGTTTTTCACACGTGAACTGTTCGATTTTCTTCCTGCGCAACTGGCACTCATGGCGGTCACTGTGACTGCGCTCATGACCTTTCCGATCCTTACTAAAAGTTGGCAAACCGTGCTGGACTTGTTTATCTGCAATCAGGCTGAAGAACTCCGTCAATTGTTTTACTCGCTGACAGAAAACCTTTCACACGTGCATCGCCTCCAGGAAATTCATCAGCAAATCAGCGGCGCACTCATGGAAAATCTGAAGTGCAGCCGCAGCGAAATTTTATTTTATTCCAGGGAAGACAAAAAACTGATGGGTTGGCAACGCTGGAACAAACATTCCCCGGTTTTTGAAGATAAAATTCAGGAAAACATTGAAGATAAAACAGCCTTCATGGAACCGTATTATCCATTCCTGTCCATCTTCAATGTAGAAAACACACTGATCGCACTGGAGGATATGGAAAGTTGGGTGCTTGAACAGCATCTTCCGCCAACTGTGACTGAAAAAATACTCAATACCGAATTGACCCTTGCCGTTTTTTTTCAGGATCGTCTGACCGCGCTCATTCTGCTTGACCAGAAAATCAACGGCATCCCCTACAGTCGGAATGATAAGGTTTTTCTGCAACAACTGGGGCTGGTACTGGGACCGCACATTGAACACGCCAAACTCTTGCAGGGACTGGAACGTCAGGTCGCGCAACGGACAAGAGATCTCACACGTTCCAATGAAATCGCGGGCAACCAGAACAGGATCTTTCAGTCACTGCTTCAAACCAGTGCGACCATGCACCAGATGAATGAACTGGAAGAATTTTTTCAATACACGCTCAATCAGCTTCGTCAATTATTCACGGATTCCGGGTTTGCCATTATCCTGCATGGAGAACGTCCGGAAATTGTGGAAATGGCTACGTTTGACGGAATTGAGGAACTTGAGCAGGATTATCTGTTGCAACATGCGGGAAGACTACTGGGTGATGACCGCCATGAATTTATACAGACAATGCGGAGTTCTCATGCGGCCTCTGCCGCGGAACGTATCCGTGATCTGACTCACGGACATCACTGGACACTTCTGCCCCTCAGGGGTCGTGAACAGAACCTGAGCGGGAATCTGATTGTCAAAGGCCCTCAATTGGACAACGGCTCCCTGCGAACCATCACGCTGTTTCTGGAACAGGTCACAGCCGTGGCAGAAAACAAGATTCTCACCCGACAGTTGGAAAAAATTGCCAACACCGACGGTCTTACCGGTGTTTATAATCGTCTGTATTTTGATAGAGAGATGAACCGGTTGATCCAACAGAACCGGCAGTTTTCCAATATTCATTTTTCAGTCATACTCATTGACGTCAATGGTTTGAAACGGGTGAATGACGTGTATGGGCATCAGGATGGGGATGCCATGATTGTGACCGTTGCTGATTTACTCGTTCAGGTCTGCCGGAAATCAGATATCGTGGTTCGTCTGGGAGGCGATGAATTTGTGGTGGTCTGCCCCGCATCCGGCTATGAACAGGTGCAAATCCTGGTTGAGCGAATCCGTGAAGCTGAACAGCAGAGCACACTGACCTGCAAAAACGCGGAAGGACATGAGGATATCATTCCCATCCGCATGAGTCTGGGCGTTGCCTGCACAGAGGACACCCCTGCTGATGCCGTCCTGAAAAAAGCCGATCAACGGATGTATGCTGATAAAGAAGCCTTTTATGCCAAGCAAAACCGCTATCGTTGACAATCGGGCCGTTTCATCGGTCAATCCCGTTACCTCACAAAAATATCGAAGCAACCATTGCCTTTGGAATGAATTTTCCATATAAACTCATTTTGTTCTAAAAAAATTGGGTAAGCGTTCAGTTTTCAGTATTCAGCTTTCAGTGTTTATGCGCTTCAGAAGCATTAGGACTCAATAGCAGAAACTATCGTTTGGCTTCCAAGCCTTTAGAATTCTTGAAAACTGATAGCTGACGGCTGAACGCTTACAAAATTGGTTACGGCCATCTGGATGTTTAATTTTGTTATATTGATGAACCCCTGATTAGGAAAAAAAGATGAAGAGATCACATTTATTCAAACACATACTCCCAATCGTATTGCTGGCCATGTTCGTGTCAGGCTGTTATTCAGAAGCTGATTACAAAGCCAAAGAAGCTGAGGCTCTGCAATATCAGCAAACCGCCGAAGACGCGCTGAAAGAAGTCAATGCCTTCCGAATCAGGATAAAATCACTGGAAACGCAACTGAAAGAGGCTTCGGAAGCCAGTGATAGCATGGGAAAACTCAAGGAAACAATCGCCAGTCTTGAGAATCAGAACATTCAATTGCAAACGCAACTGAAAGAATTATCTGATTCAGAAAATCAGTTGAAAACAGGCAATATCGAACTTAAAAATAAAAATCAGTCCTTGTCTGAGGAACTGACAAAACTCAAAAAAGCGGCACCCTCAGAACAGTCTAGTGCAGAACTGGATTCACTGACCAGTGAACTCACCAAACATCAACTCAAGATTTCGAGACAATCCAACCGTCTCGTGGTTCATTTGGAAGACAACGTGTTATTCCAGGTGGGTAACGCACAACTGAGCGATTCAGGAAAGACCGTTCTGAGTCAGATCGGAAAAAGTCTAAAACTTTTGAAAAAACGGTCGATTCAGATTGAAGGGCACTCAGACACACTCCGTCTGCTGAAAGAAGAAGTCAAAAAGCAGTACAAAAGCAATCTGGACCTGTCCCTGGCTCGAGCCTCCAATGTGGCGCATTATCTGATAAAAGAAGCACAAGTTCCCTCACAGCAGATTTCAGTTGCGGGTTTCGGATCATCCCAACCGGTGGCGTCAAACCGTACCGCAAAAGGCCGACAAAAGAACCGGCGCGTGGAACTCATCATTGTGATTCCTGAGTCCAGTAAAAAAATCATGTAGGAATAGAGGCTCCCTTCAGAAACGGTGAGAAGTGGTCGACCGTTTGAATGTGCCATCCCGACAGAGCGAGTGACGAGGGATCTTAAAGCGTAGTGTTCAAGATCTCTCCTTCGTCAAGAGACAAACTGAAATCTGAAAGGTGTCCGAAATTCTAAAACCTTGTCAAAAGGAGAATCATCATGTCCAGCGATTTAATATTATGGTTGCTGACCACTATAGGGTTGAGCGTGGGCTTGTTTTATTTCCATCAACGAAAAAGTGAACGCGGTAGCAATCTGGATGTAGAATTTTCCAATATCACCATGTTCTTTGATCCATGGAAAGGTGAGGGCGACATTTTTGTAGGTGGAATTCTGATTCTGCTCAGTTTTTCAAAATTTCTGCTGGAACTGGCCCAGGCCATTCGTATGATCTTTATCGGAATGTGAGTGCTTTTGAAAAAAATTCTGAGGGCGGAAAATCCCCCATTCATCAGCCAACCTTTACAGCAAAACACATCTGATGCATTTTCCCCAAAAAATATAGGAAGAGAATGAAAAGGTGCCTTCATTTTTTCATGATAGTTTTTCTTGGAATGACAACCCTTGCGGGATGCAGTGTGATGATCCGGTATCCCGAAGAAACGCCATCAAAAACAGTCATCACACAGCAACAACTCTTTCTTTTCTGGGGTCTCTCAGGAGGTACCAGTATCGAAGTTTATGAAAAATGTCCCTATGGTCGGGTGTCCGATATTTCTGTTTTTTCCTCGGCGTCTCAAGTGATTCTGAGTGTTGTCACTCTTGGCATCTACACGCCCAGAACGATTGAAATCCATTGTTCGGCAAAAACAGAGCCGTTTCCACCAATCCCTGAACGGGTACTGAATTTTGAACGTTCAGCTCCCGCAGGACAAAAGGATTCACAAACATCCTCGCAGGAAACAAACGGTTCCGCCGACATAAAGCCACCATCCCGGACAATGGATCAGAACTTGAATAACGCCATCCGAAAGAACCCGCAAAGCGACATCAAACCGCTTCCACGGCCCAATGCGTTTGAAACCCATTGATGGATATAGCGTTTCAGAAATGTATTTTTGACACTGTTTGAGAATTAGCGGACGCAACGTTTTTTAGAATAAGAGGCATATGGCATTGATCATTGAAATTACACAGCAGACAGATCCGAATGTTCCAATTTTACATTTAGTTGGAAAATTTTTAGAAGAAGATATCAAACACTTCAGAAATGAGATTCAGGTTTTTCTTGACGACAAAACTATAGCGGGAATTGTACTGGACTACTCTGATCTGCAATACATTGATTCAAGTGGCGTTGGAACCATGATTTCGATCTATCATCAACTGTCCAGGCGGGGTGCCAGATTGGCATTATTCGGCTTGAATAAAGATCTGCTGGAAATGTTTGAGATGGTTTTGATGCTGGACAAAATTTTAGCCATCTTTTCCACAGAACAGGACGCGATCAATTATATTGCTACCGGAAAGTAGTCAGATCCATACATGAATGGAAATGCCTGATGAATTTCGTTTCAACAAACTTCCTACAGATCCTTTATGGACAACCAACAGAGCACAACTCATCTGTTTGATGAAAATGAGCAAATTCTGGATTATTTAAAAAATTCCCGTTTGTTCACCCATTGGCCCAAAGACTTGCTGCTTCAGTTGGTTCCCCTCTCTGAATTCAGGAAATATTCCCCGCAAAGTACCATTTTACAGGAAGGCGCCCCCAATGACCGTGTATATTTTCTGATTCGCGGGGAAGTGGATGTGGTTGCCGGGAATGAACACATTTTGTCCCTGAAACGTAAAGGGGATATCTTTGGTGAAATGAGCATCATTAGTCATAAAACTTGTGCGGCAACAGTCATTGCCCACACGATGGTAGACACCTTCAGCATCAAAGCCAATAATATTGGAGACATCACGGATTTTGATGCTTCAATCCTGCAAAACACCTTGTATCGGCTATTTGCGATGATCCTGACCGATAAATTGTCACTGACTACTGAAAAAGCCAAAAAGTTTGAGGAAACCAACAGACTACTGCACCGCAGTAACCTGCAACTAACAGAGGAAATTCAGGAACGCCAGCATGCTGAGAAACAACTGGAACAAAGCAATCAGCATCTTCACGAGGAAATTGATCGAAGAAAAAACACAGAACAACAATTAAGGATTGCCAAACACGAAGCCGAATCAGCTAATAGAAGTAAATCAATGTTTCTTGCCAACATGAGTCATGAAATCCGGACTCCGCTGAACACGATCACAGGCTTCAGTCAGTTGCTTCTGAACCAGGCTGAAAAGTATCATCTCTCCGCTGAAGCCACTCAATATCTGGATGGCATCACACAAAGCGGTCATCATTTATCAGAACTGATCGGAAACATTCTGGATCTTTCAAAAATTGAATCCGGAAAAATAGACATCGTGCTGGAATCAATCAATCTCCGACTCTTGATCCAGGGTATTTTTCACATCAACAAAGCACAGGCCCTAAAGAAAAATATCCAGTTGACTTATCATGTTGATCCAGCCCTGCCTGACTCCATCTATTCTGATCGCAACAAACTCCAGCAGATTTTAATGAATTTCACAGTCAACGCCATTAAATTCACATCAGAAGGTAAATCTGTCAAAATCAACGCCCTCAGAGAACAACAGAACCTTCTGCTGAAGGTCATTGATGAAGGCATTGGCATTGCTCCGGAATTCCATTCGAAAATTTTTGAACCCTTTGAACAGGTCGATAATACCCAAAGCCGGAATTATAGTGGTACAGGACTTGGACTGACCATTGTGAAACAACTTGTGGACATGCTGCAAGGAGAGATTGGTGTCAAAAGTGAGCTGGGCAAAGGTTCGGAGTTTTATGTCAAACTACCACTGAAAGAAGGTCACTCCAATCAGGACATTGCCTCAGATGAGAACTTACCACTAAATTTTCAGTTTGCGCCAGACAGTAAAATTCTGGTGGTAGAAGATAATCCACCCACTCGACAAATGATGAACGCGTATTTTGAATCAAAGGGACTCCGGGCCATCATTGTAAAAAACGCATATGAATTTTTCCAGAAAATCGAAGAATTTGAACCTGAAGTGATTCTGATGGATGTTCATATGCCCGGAATGGATGGCATCTCAGCAATCAGGAAACTGAAAGCATCACACAAACATGCTCATATTCCTGTCTTGGTACTTTCCGCAGATGTTTTCAAGGAACAGCAAGATCAAGCGATTGCAGCCGGTGCTGCTGGATTTCTCGGGAAACCTTTACGAATGGACGTGTTGTTGCGGATGCTGTCAAAAATTTTAAGACAACAATCCGTGCCAATTCCCCTATCTCAAGCCAACTTGTTAACACCTGAGCTAAGAGGCCAGATCTTGGAGGAGTTTAAAAAATTGTCATTGATGCCATTTTTTGATGAAGCTGAATTGATAGATCAACTCAACAAAATCAATAATATATGCCCGACTGAGCCTGCATGGTCTGCAACACTGGATAAAATCATGAACAGCATCATTCACGGAAATGAACCTGAATTTCAGGCATTACTCAAGGAGTGGATGAATGATTAATATTCTGATTGTGGATGATGACAGATTCTTTATACAGAATCTTCGGCAGCAGATTGCGGAATGTGGCTACAGTTCCAAATACGCGGTTAATCCCTCGTTTGTACTTCCCCTGCTGGAAAAAGAGACGTTTGATCTTATATTGATGGATATCAATATGCCAGAGATGGACGGCATCATGCTTCTCAAACAACTCAAGTCCCATCCCGTGTATAAAAGAATTCCCGTGATCATGCTGACAATGGAAACGGATGACCAGTCCCTGGTGACCTGTTTGAATAACGGGGCGATGGATTATATAAACAAACCTGTTAACAAACTGGCACTGGAAGCACGAATCAATGCCGCACTACGCACCATAGAATACGAAACATGGCTGGAAAAAAAATATCATGAGGAATGGAAGCAACGTATTGATTTAACACGCAAGCTTCAGAAAAACGAAAAACTGATTCATCAGTGGGAGATTCTCCCCGGGGATATTCAGTCTTCATTGCAACAGACTCTGGATAATTTTGAAAACAATGCCGATTTCGTAGATAAAGAACTCATTGCTGTCCTGATCCAGATGACCGGGCAATATGGCGACAATCTGTCCAATTTTTTAAAATTAAGCAGAAAACGGGATGCCCAGACCATTGAACAACGAAATGCCCGTGTTGCGCTTTTAAAGAATATTCCGTTGTTTCAATCGCTCAACGTATTTGATCTGGCCATTCTGTCTGAAAGAATGGAAGCCCTTGACGCAACAGAAGATATGGAACTTCTGGTTCAGAATGCTCCTGCGGGGTGGGTCTATTTTATTGGTTCAGGAATAGCGGAAATCCTGGTCAATGGAGAAATAGTGGCACATCGAAAAGCGGGGGATTCCATTGGCGAAATGTCCTGTTTGCGATCAGAACCCAACGCTTCGGCCACTGTCCGTATGGTTGATGCCGGCACTGTTTTCCGAATTGAACGAACAGCGTTCATGGAAGTGATAAACCGACTTCCACCATTATGGAAACGTGTCTTCATGGAGGCAACCAATCGACTCAATCAGTTGTCACATCGTCTCAGTGAACTTTCACAGCATACCGCACAGGGGATTGTAAAAATTGATCCTCAAGGCAAAATCACGTCTGACTTTTCCTCTCCATGTATCAAGGTATTTGGTACCAAGTCACTGATCGGAAAAAATCTGGAGGATTTAATGTTTCCGGAAGATCCCATTGTGCAGGAAGGATGGCGGCAGGCATACCCTCTGTTTTTCGAAAATGCCCTGATGGATTATGAGATGCTGGCTGAAATGATGCCTCGTGAAACAGTGATTGTTCATGAGGGTGTCCCCAGGGAATACAAACTTTCCTATTATCCATGCCGAAACGCGGAAAAAATCCTCACCGGGATTGATATTGAAATTGAAGACATCACGGAAGAACGAAAATTATCCCGGGAAACGGAAGCTTTGAAAAGAGAGCAGTATATTGTGGAAAAAATCTATAACGATCCTGATTCCTACATGCAGATGCTACTTCTGATGGAAGACAACCTGACCATGCTGCGTCAATTTTCTGAAAAACTGACCTCAAACGCTATGGCACAACTCAAGGAGGACACGGTTGAACTCATGCGTCTGCTTCACACACTCAAAGGTGTCAGCAGTCTGTTTGGTCTGGATCGTGCCAAGGCGATCACGCACCAACTTGAAGAATTTCTTCGCTCCTCCATCAACTCCCCGAGCGTTCTGAAAACCCAGTTGATCCAGGGTACTGTGGACTTGACCGCACAATGCGATTATGCACGGGAGTTGCTTGAAAAAATTGACCCTGATTTACGCAAACGATTGATAGGCGTTGTGTTTTCCAATGACGATTTCGCTGACTTGAAAAAATCCCTTCAGTCACGAGACTATGGACGTGTTGAAACACTGGTATTGAGTGCAGAAAAAGTCTCCCTGAAAAAACTGGCTCAACACTGGCCCGCTGAAATCCGTAAGCTGGAAACAGCCTTAGGAAAACAGGTTAAATTGATCATTGAAGGCGAAAATGTCCAGGTATCCCGAACACTGTTCCAGAAACTGGATGGACCGTTGGTGCATCTCCTGAGAAACTGCATGGATCATGGCCTTGAGACCGTGGAAGAACGACTTGAAAAAGGCAAGGATGAATGGGGACGTCTCACCTTGAAAATCAGTATGGTGAATGAATGGGTCACGCTGGAAATATCTGACGATGGCAACGGCATCAATTATGAACGGATCCTGCAAAAAGCACAGAACCATCCTTCGCTGGACCAGACCGTGGTGCAACAACTGATTGACGAGAACACTGTGTGGAAAATTCTGTTTCTTCCGGGATTCAGCACAACGGAACAAGTCACTGATTTATCCGGTAGAGGGGTTGGGTTGGATGTCGTACAGAACACGATCAACGAACTGCATGGCAACATGCAGGTTGAAACCACCCCTGATCAGGGAACCAGTTTTATCCTGCGGTTTCCGCTGGCGCAGGACACTGCGTAATACAGAGTCCTGCCGAGAAAATGCTGTGTTGCCTATCTTATCTAAACATCCATGGGCCATAGTCAAATGGCACTGACTGTGGCACGTTCAGCCCGGAGCATTTTGGGGGCAAATGGAATCAGCAGCGAATACCCGATCATGAGGCATTTGTGCAATCTGGAAACCGTGGTGACCTATGAAGGAATCTCATCGCTGGGATCGTAAACCTTCGATATGCCGCATAATTCCAAGAGTTATTTTGGAAAGATGTCTATTCTTTTGCCGTTCCTTACCAAAGGCTCGGGATAACAGTTAACGGTAACCCGGTTCTACCAATCATCCCTCAGCGGAAGGTCACGAATTATTTGATATCCATGATAACGGCACCGTTCCAGTTTTCAGGCAGAATCCGGGCCTGTAACTGCTCACACTGCCGAATATGAAGCATGGCCGCCCGATCTTCAGGAAAGACCGACAGGGACTTCTCAAACATCTTGATCGCATCCCACCATTTTCGTTCATACCTCAAGAAGAGTCCTGCCGAAAAAAATTGTCTGGTCTCGTTTTTCATTTCCAGAATATGTGGCGGATCGTGATTGAACACTTCATAAATACCTGTGGCTTCTGTTTTTCCTTTCACCTGGATCCAGTCCAGTTCCCTGAAACACAGATGTTTTTGTTCCATCATCAGATAGCGGACCGTCCGACTGACAATAATAGACGCTCCGTAATATTTGGTGAGTCCTTCCATGCGTGCGGCGATGTTGACCGTATCTCCGACGACCGTTGAATCCATTCTGTCCTGTCCTCCCACAGTTCCAATCACCACGGGCCCCCGGTGCAGTCCAATGCCAATACGAACCGGAGAATATCCGACAGACTCGCGATGCTGGTTGTAGAGTTGCACAGCCTGTTGCATCGCAATGGCGGCATTCACAGCGTTCAGCGTGCTGTTGACAGGATCCTTTTCCGGATAGTCAAACAAGGCCATGATGGCATCACCGATGAATTTGTCGATGAAGCCATAATTGTCATGAATGGCATTGTTCATCCGTTTAAAATAGGCATTGAGGAAATTCAGCAATTCCTGGGGGGTCAAGGTTTCAGAAAAAGAGGTGAAATCACGAATATCAGAAAATAAAATCGAAAGCTCTTCACTTTCCGCATTACCCAGTTGAATGTTTTCCATCCCATCCACGGCCAGCCGTTTCAAAAATTGACGGGGCACAAATTTTTCAAAAGTGCGGGTCATGGCCGCGATTTTTTCAGTGCCTGCCAACTGGATCTGCGTGGTCTTCAATTCCTGATAAAGATGGGCATTATGAATGGCGATCGCGACTTGCGGGACATAGCGTTCAATTCGTTGAAGGTCGCTTTCATTGAGTTCAAACGGGGTAATAGTCTGCACAAAAACCATGACGCCAATCACTTCCTGCTGGACTGAAATGGGAACCAGCAGGTAGGCCTTGACAGGATGAATATCATACATCTGTTTATCAATGGGGAAAAAATAATCACTCAATGTCGGTGTGATTGGAGAAATATATTTGGTTTCCTTGTCCAGAATAGTGTTGGCGATATAACTGGTGTACTGTTCCAGGGGAATCGAAATTTGACGGATCATCTCAGCCTGTTCCCGGGAATAGGCCCCTTTGCCATAGTAATCGGCGAGACGAATTGTTTTTTTGTCAGGCTCAACCAGAAAAATGCCGAGTTGATTAAAATCCAGAATGGTTTGCAGGCCCTCCATAACAGCGTCCATGACATCCCTCAGATTGAGGGTGGAACTGACCATTTTCAGGACCTGATTCATGTGCTCGAGTTCCAGTTCATGCTGATGAGACTGTTCGTACAGCGTCATAACCTGTTTCTGTGCCTGTTCCAGGTCACGGGTCCGTTCCTCAACCATGTGTTCCAGTCCCTCAAGGAGTCTGGTGTTTTCAATATGGGCCCCTAAACCAAAGCCAATTTGTGCTAAAAAGTTTTTTTCGGCATCCGAGTAATAATTGCCATTCAATTTCTCACCAAGCAACATCAGCGCACAAATCGTTTCCTGATAAAATACAGGCACGATCAGCCAGGCATTGCGCATCTGGTCAGCGCCACTGGCAGGATGTGTCAGTAGCCATTCCTCCCATTCCTCCTGCTGGATCAAATGTCGATCTTCCATGAATTCAAGCAGGGCATGATCGGCTGGAATGGAGCACCATTCCTCTGAAGTGGTGCTGGTTGAGCCAAAAAAGACATGTTCCGCATGGGTGTGTTGCCAGCCGGTGTAAGCCTGTTGTTTCGCGTCAAATACCAGAAATGATAATTGCCGGGTCGATAATAAGCGCCCCAGGTGATTGGCCAGGACTGAACCCAGCTCCTTGAGCGACCGGGACTGTGATAATTCCTGGTTGAGTTTGGGAATTTTATGCCGGATGTGATCAGGTCCCTGCCAGAATAATTTGAGAAGCATGTTCAGAACATGAAAAATAACTTTGTAGCCAAGTATAACCATGGCCATGACCACCCAATAGGCCAACACCCCCCAATTGGTTGGAAAAACAAGTTTGAGGCTGACGCCCAGGAGTCCCAGGGCGCTGAGCGTTGCAGACCACAGCACAATTTTTCTGCTGATCTGTAGAGCGTTTTGCAGATTATGGCGGAACAGCCCATAGGCAATGAACAAAAACGGGATGAAAATCAAACTGCCCAGCGGATAAATCTGATAACCCACCGTGCCGGGGATATTTCCCAATGTGAACACGCCAGCTCCCAGGGTTCCCGGAAAAATCCATTGGGAACCAACACTTGCCTCCGTCACCTTCATTGTGTGGTATTTCCGATAAATCAGCCATGCGGCGAGTGGCGTATAAACCAGCCAGCCCAGACACATGAATAAAAAGGCGATATTTCCTTGTGGGTACCACCCCCAGGGCATTTTAACCGAAGTGCCGAAATACCAACTGGTTTGGGTCAGCGGTAGCATGATGAGGCCTGCGAGATAGGCACCTTTCCAGAGCCAGCGATGAGTGGTTATTCTAAAAACAATGAATAAAAAATGCAGTGTCAGCCCCAGAATCAACACCAGAAAAAAGTGACTCAGCCGACTGAGCGTCAATGCCTGTTCCGCGGAATTTACCATATTGTTCAGGAAAATTTCGGTATTAAGAAATGCGTAAATCGTACAGATGATGCTGAAAATTTGTGATGTTTGGGTGTGCTGTCCCAGGTAAAGCGCCAGTATCGACAGCAATCCACAAATCAGTACTGAAATGAAGGGGGGCAGGACATACCAGTTTAAATGAGTCAGCATGTGTTGCCAGGAGTGTTCACGGACAACCCACAAAATAATGAAGAACAGTCCGAAATACCCCAAAATCACTCCAAGGCGCACCATCTGCCCCTTGAGTCTTCTTTTGGTATAAAGATTCATCGACAGGATTTCATGATGGAACATGCCATAAGCCATGAGCAATCCCGGAATGAAGATCCAGGTTGCAGTCGGATAAAAATCAATTCCGTTGACCAGCGGAATGTTTCCCAAGGTCAAGAGGGCACTGACAGAGTTTCCCAGGAATACAAACAGGATCCGCTTTTTCTGTAGGGAATCTGTTTCCACGAGCCAGGACTTTCTCAATAACCAGCAGGCCCAGAGCGTGGCCAGACTGCCACTGATGCCAAACAGATTGAACGGCCATTTTCCATGCAGATAGTAACCAAACGAATAGGTGTAAGGCTGTGGCCATGCATACCATGGTGTCATTACCAGATACATGAGCAACAGGGATAGTCCATACAGCAGATAGATCAGCCGACGTTCATCCCGTTTGAGCAACAGATAAACAAAGTGCAGACCGATGGGAAGGATCGCAACCAGAAACGCATGGGTTGTGAGTGCGATGTGATTGACAAGTGTGGCATCTTTCAGGATAAACGCACACAGAGTATTCAGGTTGAGCCATCCCAGTAACGCAAAAAACACACCCAGTAACAAGGCTGAGAGGTCACGGTAAATTTTCAGAAAACAGAAACTGGCAAGTCCCAGACAGACAAACAGGGAAGTGACGGGTGGGATCGCATAACGCCATCCCGCAGTCCAGAATTCCGGTCTGGTGTGTGTGTTGGCGGCGGCCAGCATGAAGAGAACAAATACCAGAACTGGAAGCCAGAAGAACATGACGATCAATCTGGGGTAATGTCCTCGATTGAACCAGTTTCTGGTGGTGGCAAACAGTCTGTATTCCAGAATGCCATAGGCGATGAACAACAGTGGAATAAATCCGAAATTTCCAGGAGGATAAATGTTGATACCAAAGGTTGGGATGGCAGTGGTGAGCGTCAACGCGGCATTCAGAATCATGCCCAGCAAGACATAACGGACTTTATGCGAACTTGCTTTCAACTTTGACCAGAGCAGAGCGATAGCGTAAATCAACGAGACACCCGCATAAATCACAAAAAAATCATATCCGGGACCAGTAAGATATTCTACACCCTGCGGCGTTTGATAAGTTCCTCTGACAAACCAGGAGGTTGGTACCGTCAGCATCAGCAGCAAACTGATGGTGTAATTGATCCTGATCACCAGAAACCAGTGTTTTATCGCCAGAATTTCATGAATAAAATGCAGTGCCACCGGGACGATAAAAACGTAAGGCAGATAGATGAAATGAAGGAGGTTCAAACTCATTGAGGGGGAGAGACTCACGGTGTCAATCAGTTCATTGAACGCCTCGAGTCCCTGGAGGATGCAATAGATGGTGAATAACTGCGCGTCACGACGGTGTCGTCCGGTTTTGATCGTGATTGATGCCAGAAAAAAAGCTATCACAACGGTCAAAATGATTGGAACAGTGTATGGAAAGATTAAATCCCAACGAAGCATGATGTTTTGATTTCTAAAATTGGATGAATGCAGTAACAGGAATCCCCCGAAGCCGAAATTTAACAGTGCAAGTTACATGCTCATTCAGCTCTAAAATAACAGGCTTTTTTTTTAGGAAAAATTCGGAAAATTTGGGGGGTAGTTCCTGAAAAGCTGATCAGGTGAGGAGTGCTTCTCGTTCCGATGCCGCAATTGCTATAGCCTATAGCGGGAATCAGGGCCATTTTAAATTCGCTGTTGGCACCACCCCAGCGGTCACAACAGGCTTTTTAGGAAAAGTTCGGAAAAACTTTGGGGCCATTCCTGAACAGTACATCAGGAATGGCGGAAGGATGGATTCATGCGCCGGGGCCGCAATCAATACAACGTTTGGCAGAAACAGGGCCCATTTTGAGTTTGCTGTTGGCATCACGCAAGGCGGTCCGGAGGCCTTCTTCCACAACAGGATGGTAAAACGGCATATCCAGCATTTGTGGAATGGTGAGTTTCTGCTGATGGGCCCATGCCAGCAGATGGCCTATGTTTTCAGCACGGGGGCCTATCATTTCAGCACCCATGAAAATTCCTGTTCCATGTTCCGCATACAGATGCAGTAACCCCTTGTTTTTCAGCATCACACGACTGCGTCCCTGATCTTCAAAAGAAACGATGCCGGTCACAAAACAATCTCCGGGGAGTTGATCATAACGCATTCCCACGGTGGCAATCTGTGGATCACAAAACACAATCCCCAAGGGGCTGGTGCGATGTCCGGAGCGAATATCAGGGAACTTTCCGGCGTTTTCACCGGCAATCCGGCCTTCATCCGCGGCTTCATGCAACAGCGGAAGATCATGGTTGGCATCCCCCGCTATAAAAATGGAACTGTTGCCGCATTGCATGGTGAAATGGTCATAGACAGGAACGTTCCTTGAATTGAGTTCGAGGGTGGTGTTTTCCAGATGGAGCCGATCCAGATTGGGCTGGCGGCCAGTTGCCGCCAGGATGTAATCAAAATATTCTTCCCGTTCTTCACAGTGTTTGCCCTGATACACCATCCGCACGCGCTTGCCCTGTCGTTCGATAGCGATCAGATTCGCCTCGGTGATCAGACAGAATTCATTGCGGAACAATCGGGTGGAATATTCCTTGAGCGCAGGATCAGTGAAGGGCCCAATGAAGCCGCCACGCCCGAGAAGGCTGACTCGCACGCCAAGCCGGTGCAGAGCCTGGCCGATTTCGAGTCCGATCACACCGGGGCCGAAGACCGCGACAGATTCAGGGAGAGTGTCCCATTCAAAAACGTCATCATTGATGATCAGCCGATCGCCCAGCCCTTGAAGCACAGGCGGAATCACCGGACTGGAACCGGTGGCGATCACAATGGCGTTGGCTGTGATCCGGGTATGATCCTCCACCTGGAGGGTGTGGTCATCCACAAAGGTCGCATATCCTACGATTTTGTCTTCCACCGGGAAATTTGCCACAGACTCCAGAACAAAGCCCACAAAGCGGTCTCGTTCCGATTTCACCCGATGCATTACTTTGGCACCATCAATTCTGATTCTGCCTTCAGGGAAAATCCCGAATTCCGGAGCCTGTTCAATGGCATGCACTGCTTCCGCGGCTGAAATCAGCAGTTTGCTTGGCATACAGCCAACCCGGGCGCAGGTGGTTCCATACACACCCCCTTCAATCAACACCACTTTTTTCGCATGACGTTTTGCTCCACGGTAAGCGCCCATACCAGCGGTTCCGGCACCGATTATTGCGACATCAACATTCAATTCTTTCATGAGTTTCCTTTGCGTTACCGATTGATTTTATCCTGAAGTTTTTCATTGACCCAGGCGACATAGGATCCAGGCAGTCCCATCAAGGCGACCAGTTCCGTGACATATTCAAGTTCTTCATCTTCCAGAATACCATCAACCGCCAGGATCTCGCTGATCACCTCTAGGATCAATTCTCTCAAATCCTTGTTGAGATAATCGCATCCCGGTAATTCTTTCAAAAAGATATCAGGACTGTGCAGATCTCTGGAAAATTTGCGAAAGGCATCCATGTGAATCATGGAATAGGGCTGAAGGACATCTTCAATGAACTCACGTTCTTTTTCATCAATGATTCCGTCAATCGTGATGGCCTTGGCAATGGCTGTGTAAATCCACAGCACAATGTCAGGTAAAATAGTTTTAACCTGTTCTGACTGTTCTGCTGATTCTATCAAACATTCAAACAAATATTTGATTTGTTGAAAAAGATGGCGAGGGGGCATTGCAAAATCTCCCGGAAATGTCATGTAATGAATATGTAAGACAGAAACAGCTCTGTCTCAATGGTTATTCTTATAAACAACGATTGAACAACTGTATTGGCTGATGAAACGACTCAGTGTTATTGATGCGGCATTTCTGGAAATCGAAACTCATGAAAGCCCCATGCATGTTGCGAATTTAATGGTAATGACCATTCCTGAAACACGGGAACAGGAATCTTTTTTAAGGGAATTGCTGGATTCATTTTGTGACTTAGCAAAATCTTCCGCACCTTTCAATCGGAAACTGGCCTCACCTCATTTACTTTCCGGTTGGCCGGCATGGATTGAGGACGATGGACTGGATTTGACGTTTCATATCCGTCGCTCCGCGGTGCCCTTGCCCCATGGCATTCCTGATTGGTCTAAAAACCGATTTTTCTCTGGGAAATACCTCTTTGCATGGACTTTTATATTGTGTTATCCGTCTTACATGCTACTTACCCAGATCTTTTGTGGCATAGACCGTTATCGGTTCCTTTCAAAAGTAGTTGACATTGAAGGGCAAACTGTAAACTAAAATTCAGTCTTTCTAAAAGGAACCCCGTTCACAATAGAAAATAATTTATTACTTGACAGGGATGGCTACATTTTTGCAAACACTCAGTCCATATATTCATCTCGAAACATGACTGATACATGAGGTTCCATGAAAATTACCTTTCTTGGTGTGGGTTCCGCATTCTCAAAGATCAACGCGAACAGCAATCTTTTGGTAGAAAGTGGCAATATCAATATGTTGGTGGACTGTGGTCACACAGCCTCGGCATCCCTGATTCAACACGGGAGATCTATTGCTGATATTTCCAATATTTTTATCACTCATTTGCATGCGGATCATATTGGTGGACTGGAAGAATTTGCGTTCATGACCCGTCTGGTGTTTAAAAAAAGTGTCCAGGTGATGGGAACCTCCTCGATCCTTCATCGACTTTGGAATCACAGTCTCAAAGGTGGTCTGGAATTTATTGAACTCACGCCTGATGACGTGACGCCCCAGGTGATGGAAGATTTTTTTACCCCTCGTTCATTGCCACATAGTCAATGGATCAAACTGGATGATTCCTCTCCTCTGGAAATGTACCTTCATCCAACGAATCATGTGAAACTGATGGAAAGTTATGCGGTGGAACTCCGTGAGGGTGACAAACATGTTCTTTATACCTCAGACACTCGCTTCGATCGTCCCCTGCTGGAAAAATGCATAGATCGCTGCACCTATATTTTTCATGACTGTCAGTTGTTTGACATGGGAGGCAATAATGATCTCGGTGTTCACACGTCCTACAATCAGTTACGGTCTCTTCCAGGCGACATGCGTAAAAAAATGTGGCTTTATCATTATGGGGATGAACCACGCCCAGAAGCCGAAAATGAAGGGTTTGCGGGTTTTGTTTCACAGCTACAGACGTTTGACTTGTAGAAAAAACCTGATTCTTTCCTGCCTTTGTCTCATATATTTGCCTCAATAATTAATCTTCATTGACAGAACGATTGAAAAATCGTTCACTTTAACCTACACTGCACCGTTACCTTGAAAATATTAATCAAATTGAGTCGAACTCATGCCTGACAAACATGATTTTTGGGAAATGATCGAACTTGCCAAAAAAGAACTCAAAACCCAGGCTCAATTTCAGGAGCCTTCCTGGAAATGGGTTCATGAGTTGGATGAGGAAGGTTTTTTTATTTTCTGTTATCTCATCAATGATCTCAACCAGGATGTTCTTTCCCGCGAAATGCTGGAGGAAACCGTCTATACGCTGGTCATGCTGCGGCATAAATTCCTGCCGGACCATATCAAGGAAAAATATGCGCTCAACAGTCGATGGCAACTCCAGATTCTGTTTAATTTGTATGAAAAACTCAAACATCATGAAATGTCGTGGGATCTCTGCCAGCGTTTTGTCGACGAACAACTCGAAGAATTTGTCATGACAACCAGGAACACCAATTGAGTTCTTTTTTTATTTTTTTTCATTTCATGAGCAATCCCCCCTTTTTTATCCTGCAAACACTTGTTATAAAGAAGCACCAGTCTTTCGTTCGCTGGTTTGGCATATCTTTGTAATGAGAATCCATGATAAAAACAGTCTATATTTCAATATGCTTGCTGTGGTGGTGTGTCTTTGCGCCGCTTTTGCCAGCGGCTCCTGCCTTGAATATCCCTGATGCTATTGACCAATCCATTGGTGACTATCTGGAGTTGATGGAAGATCCTGCGGGTGCCTGGACAATTCAGGAGGTCAGCCAGCCTGATCGTCTTTTGCAATTTAAGCCGGCCCTTACGTCATCGCCCAATCTTGGGTTGACCAACGCCACCTACTGGTTACGTTTCAAAGTCAGGTTTCAGCATAATCAGAGTCTGGTTCTCGAAATCAGTTATCCCTTTCTGGATTATGTGGATTTGTTTGTTCCGCAAACCAACGGAACCTTTGAGAAATTTCAGACAGGGGATCAGATGCCGTTTTCGCACAGGCAAATCGAACACCGATTTCTGTTGTTTCATCTCGAAGGACAGACCGGAGAAGAAATTGCCTATTACCTCAGAGTCCAGACGGCCGGAGCCATGACCATTCCTGTCAAATTATGGAGTCCGGAAGCCTTCACTGAAAAAGTGAACAAGGAACAGTATGCGCTGGGGTTTTATTATGGAATCATGGTGGTCATGGCCGTGTATAATCTTTTTCTGTTTTTTGCCATCCGCGACAAGGCCTATCTGTTTTATGTGATGTATATTCTGTTTCTGGTGGTCAGTCTGATGTGCGCGAATGGTTTGGCGTTTGAATATCTCTGGCCTGATTTTCCATTACTGAACAACATCAGTTTGCCAATTTTCATGATCGGCACAGGTATTTTCGGGTTGTCTTTTTTGCAGCACTTTTTGATGACGTCGCTCTATACGCCTGTGATTCATAAAATTCTCAGGATACTTCAAGTGCTATTTGCGCTGGGACTCCTGTTGATGGCCACGATGGGCTACACTGTCACCATCAAATACAATGTGGCGCTGGTCAGTGTCGCTGTGATCCTGGGAATCGTCACCGCGATCCGTTGCTGGCAACAACATCTGGAAACCGCCCGCTATTTTTTGATCGCCTGGGTGATGTTTCTTCTGGGAACCTTCATTTATATGATGAAAGTCATGGGCTATGTTCCGTCATCCTTGTGGACTGAATACGCGCCACAGGTGGGGTCAGTGATTGAAGTGGTCTTGTTGTCACTGGGACTTGCTCACCGGATCCATCTCATGCGCAGAGAAAAGGAGCAGGCTCAGCAGGAAATGGTGTTGAACCAGAAAATCGCCAATGAAACGCTTGAAATGAACGTGCAGGAACGAACCCTGGAATTGCAGAATTCCAATGAGAAATTGTCACATTCCAACCAGATTTTCCGCTCACTTCTTGAAACCAGCGCCTCCATTGCCCAGGCAAAAAAGCTGGAGGATATGTATCACCAGACTTTGAACAGACTGACTCATCTGTATGAAAACCTTGGCTTCGGTATTATTCTGGATGGTGTTAATTCAAGCCAGATTGAATGTGCGGTGTTCGCGGGTATTTCTCCCGAGAAGCAGGAAATACTGCTCGGAAATAATGAAAAACTGTTTGAGTACTGTATTCAATCCATTATCTCGGCATCACAGGATAATACTGAAACCGGAACGGTGCCATACAAGGACTTTTTTTCAGAATTGACCATCATTCCCATGATCGACATCAATGACAATGTGATTGGAAAAATGATCATTGAAGGCACACAACTGGGAAAACATGTCATGGACACAATCATGCTGTTTCTCGACCAGATCACTGCCATTTCGCAAAATCAACTGTTGACCAAAAGACTCGAAAAAATGGCCAACACCGACAGTTTGACCGGAAGCTTCAACCGGGCCTATTTTGACCGGGAATTGTCCAAAGCCATCCGTACCGCTCAAAAATTTCCGGAAATGAGTTTTTCAATTCTCATGATTGATGTGAATGGTCTCAAAGAAATCAATGACCAATATGGCCATCAATCGGGCGATCAGATGATCATTCAGGTGGCAAATCTGCTCTCATCGGTTTGCAGAAAATCTGAAGTGGTGGCCAGAGTGGGCGGTGATGAATTTGTGGTGCTTTGCCTGGGCGCGAACCATCATGGCGCCAACGTATTATTGCAACGCATCCGGGAACATGAACTGAAAAATATCCTCCGGATTCATGATGAAGAAAACCGTGAACAGGAGATTCCAATTCACATGAGTATCGGTGTCTCCTCTTCCGATGAGGCACCTCCTGAGGACATCATGAAAATCGCGGATGCTCGCATGTATGAGGATAAGGAACTGTTTTATTCAACACGCTCCCGTTATCGTTAGTTTGGCGGTCTTTTTTTAAGCCCAAACGGAGGAAGAGGGGCTTGCGGAGGCGGTTTTCAGTCAACACAAAAGGATAGCGGCAGCGATAGGACAAACTGGAAGGGAATATAAGGCGCGGGGGTGTCGGACAACAGTTGAATCCTGATGTCACCGTGATGTTCCTTCAAAAATTTCCTGACGGCATCCATCCCCACGCCCCTGCCGGAAATTTCCGTAACCGTTTTCTGTGTGGAGAGGCCGGACAGAAACACCAGATCGGCCACGGACTGAAGCGACAATTGTTGATGCGAAACAACCAATCCATTTTCCACGGCCTTGTTCCATATTTTTTCCAATGCCAGTCCCCGGCCATCATCCTGACAGACTATTTCCAGATGATCCTGGTTCCGGCGCATTTCGATGCGTATGGTTCCAGTCCTGGGTTTTCCCAGCGCGGTACGTTCCTCCGGTGATTCAATTCCATGATCCATGCTGTTTCTCAGCAGATGCATGAATACATTCTGAAGCAATGCACCGGCCTGCTTGCGCAAAACCAGATCATGATCCAGAATCACGACATCCGGTGTCGCTTTTTCCAGTTCCCTGGCCAATGATTCCAAGGATCGAATTCCGCTTTGCAGGATGCGTTTCAGGGAAATCGCCATAATTCTGGACAGAAAGGAGCGCACCGACCGAATAGCGGTTTCAACCTGTTGCGGATTCCCGCGATCCAGGTTTTCCAGGGTCTGATTCACTCTGGCGATATCCTGTTCCCTGACCATCAGTTCCACGGAATCCTCACCGGATTTGCGACCCAGTTTTTCATCATTGAGTCTGGCGTAATCCTGAATCAGACCATGCGCCACCCGGATCTTTTCCAGCAAGGATTCCCGATTCCATTCCTGTTCAGGATGTTTGCGCAATTCATCGTATTCCTGTTCGGTTTCATGAATCATGTGAGTCACATGATCAAAGCCATAGGTTCGGGCGTTGCCCTTGATGGTATGCATATTTCGGAACAGGGTTTCCAGCAGTTCGGCGGAGGGCGATTCATTGGCACGGATGATTTGTTCGTTTTCCTCCAGGAACCAGAAGGACGATACCAGAAAATTCTGGAAATCCGGCAAGGGCAACGCCAGGATCTGTCCGATCATTTGCAATTCGCGCTGATGTTGATCCGCCTGTTTCTGCAAACTCCGGAGTATTGTGACATCCCGTATGCTCAACAGGATTTTGTCGATTTCATCGTCCTGATTGATGATGGGAGCCCAGGTGAGTTCCAGATGCTTGGTCCTGTTGCCGGGAAATGTTTTGGACAGTTCATGGATAAACAGATGTTCATTGATATGATAATTTCTCAGATCTTCACAAAGACAGGCAATGATCGCGGTTTCCACACGATGAACATCATCGGCTCCCAGGCTGGAGTTTTCGAACAGTATCGTGCGAATATTTCCATAGGCCAGATCGCTGGTTTCGAGAATGGTTTCCAGATATTGGGAATATTCATGGTGGATCTCATAATCATCGGTAATCATCAGGATTCCTTCCGGGAGATTTTCCAGCATGGTCTGAATATCCCGTGTTTTGCCAAGTAGTTGTTCGGTGCGCTGGTCCACCATTTCTTCAAGATGTTCATTCAGTTTCTGGAGATCCCTGACCAGACGCTGATTTTCGACCAGCAGACGTTCCGATGTCAGGAACGCTTTGGAAAACCGGATGGAAAGCAGAAAGGCTTGAATAAATATGAAACCGAACAGGGCAAATGACATCAGAAGCGGGGTCTGGAGGAGTTCCATGGAGGTCAGAATGTCATTGGTGATTCCTCCTGCCAGAAGGAACCAACCGAAAATGAACACCAGGGATCCCTCCCGTTTATGGATGACGGCCCGGGAAATGGCCTGGAAGGAATACACGACCCAGAACAGGGAGAAAACCTGGTAATAAAACAGGGTGTAGGTGTAGATATGACTGAATGTCAGCAGTACAATCAGAACAAACACCGTGGCAATGCCGACCAGTAAGGAATCGATTTTTTTATTGAATTCATGAGGAAACAATTGAGCCATGAACAGGGTGATCATGGGGCCACTGATATAAAACGACAAATATTCCATCTTGCGTCCCACTTCCCAGGGCATCCACGGCAAAGATGTTTGAAACAACCGCTCTCCCACCACCAGGGTTCTACATGCGATCAGGATGCAGAAGATGCCAAAATACAGTGTGGAGCGATCCTTGGGACGCAGGGAAAACAGCCCCAGATGATACATTCCCATGATCAGAAGACTTCCGACCAGAAACAGATCGACAGCAATTCCTTTTTTGTGGATTGTCTGGATCTGATCGTCCCTTCCAAGCAGAATGGAATACCATGGTCCGCCTGCCTGGGTGTGATAATTGGAGATGACCAGCACCAATTCCAGTATCTGGCTCCGCGGCGTGAAAGTGAAAATCTGTGGGTAAAACTGGGGCGAGGCATTTTGCCTGGAGGTTCCCACTGTTCCGGCAGAAGCGATCCGCTGTCCATTCATCCATAACTCATACGCGGTTCCCTGGTCAGGAATCTTGAACGCCATTCGTTCACTTCCGGCAGGAAGCAGAACTTGCAGACGGAAGGTTCCCAGGCCCTCGGAACCAATGGCCTGACCGGACTCCAGAACATATTTGTTCCAGGAGCCGGGTACCCTGAAGAAACCTGTTCTCAGGGGCATTTCCCTGTGGCTCTCATCATGTCCGAGTCGCTGATTCCAGAACAGTTCCCATTGACCATTCAGCTTGACAACGCGCTGTCGCTCAAAGTCCCATCCACGGAGATCCAGAACTCCAGCCACCGCTTCCGGTTGGTATTGGGCCTGAGCGGAGAAGGTGGAAAAAGAGATGTACAAACAACAACATCCCCAAACAAAAAATTGAAGTGAACATTTCCTGAAAATCATAAACTTCTCCCCCGACAGTCTGTTTGATTTTCTGTATCAATGCGAATTAGTGGTTGAAAATTATCTAGAGCTTAGCCGAAAAGGTTTTTGAAAAAATAAATGCATTTTTTTGATAGCGAGCGTTATTTAAAAATAAAGTGATTGGAATATCCACATAAGTTTGAGCAATCTTATCCAAGAGTTGACAAAAACTTTGAGAATTGATGTAGGAGTCATTAGTAATCGTAATCATTTTTTTACTGACAGCATTTAAGGCTCCCAGGACATTCCATCGTTTTCTGCCTGAAGCCGAAGGGAAAAAGAGTTTGGCACAACACCACACATTGAAGTTCTTGAATTTCTTTTTTGCTGAATGCGATAGATATCATAAGACTCTCGATGAAGAAGTGAGGTAATTTTTGTCTTCTTCGAGAATACACAAAAAATGAATTTTTCACCCGTTCAAAGTATAACGTGAAAATCTGTCAGATGCGCGATCCAATCGGTTCAGTCCGTTCGTCGTACCAACCCATAAAGTCCCTTTATGATCTTCGTATAGTGTATTAATTTCACTATAACTTAAACTGTGAAGGTCTTCGGGATTATGGACGTAAACCGTGAATTCATTGCCATCGTATTTATTCAATCCACTATTCGACGCAAACCAGATAAAACCCTGCTTGTCTTGTAAAATTGAGGGGATAAATTTTCCAGACAGTCCATCCTCAGGAGTTAAATGTTCAAACCTCACATGATCATCCGCGGCATTGGCATCTATCTCTATCCAGGTGCAAAAAGATATGAGCAAACTTGCCGTAATTAATCCAATAAACGTTTTCATCTTCATCACTGTGCCTTTTTTGGATTTGGAGCATTTCTTTCCCAAATATCTCCTTATGAGATGGCAACAATTATTGTCAAGGGACAATAACTTTGTCTCTTACACACTTTTGATGAAGATAACATACAGGTTATGAATGACCTGCTGATTTAAAGAAGCGGATTCAGGAAGTCAGCATGGCACGGGAATCCGAACTGTTCATCGGCGTGTTTCCTCTTTCAACTTTGTCGTGTATGCGTTAAAGCATGAGTATATTTCATATTGGCCCCTAGGAGACCCATGCTTGTTTTTGATACGCTGTCTTTTTATCACCGCCTGGAAAAATCCGGTTTCACCAAAGACCAGGCTGAGATTGTCACGGAACTGGTTAGGGAAACTCAGGAAAAATCCTTTGAATCCCCCTGTGAAAACCTCGCTACCAAACAGGAACTACAGCAAACTGAACATCGTCTTGAACTCAGGATTGAGCAAACGAAACAGGAACTTCAGAATGAAATTCATCAAACCAAATTTGACCTGATCAAGTGGATGGTCACGCTTCTGCTGGCACAGACCGGCATCCTCGCGGCACTCGTCAAGCTCCTTTGAACCACTTGTACAGATTCACTCAACTATTGTCGGATAAAGTCTTTTCAATTTGATTCGTGCATCCTCTATGGTGAAACGCCAATTCATATCCTAAGCCTGAAAAAAGGCGATGCAGAGCAAGTTTAATCCATCTTTATGTTCATCTCCATGTCATCTATTGATTATTCCAAACACACAACCGCCTTGCTTCAAAAACTGCAATATCCTGAATTTTCTCCGGTTCTGCCCTTTGTGACAGGTTGGTCACAGACATTGGCCGGACGGTATTGGCCCCAGTTCAGCGAAATTCCTTATGACAACGCCCATGAACTTGAATTACCGGATGGCGATCGGCTCATGATCATGGAAAACCGACCCGTATCCTGGCAACAGGGCGACCGGATTGTGGTTCTGATTCATGGACTCACAGGCTGTTATCAATCACGCTACATGATCAGGCTTTGCCGTTTGTTCATGGCTGAAGGGTGGCTGGTTATCCGGGTAAATCTTCGAGGATGCGGTCCTGGCGCCGGAATGGCCCGTAACATTTATCACAGCGGACGCAGTGAAGACAGCCGTGCCGTATTAAACTGGCTGGCCGGGATGTTTCCTGATTCACCAACCACCCTGATCGGTTTTTCTCTGGGAGGCAATCTTTCATTGAAAATGGCCGGTGAAGATGGTGATTCGCCATCCGGCAATATGGATAGTCTGATGGCTGTGTCGCCTCCGGTGAATCTGGCCCTCAGTTGTGAAATTCTGAGAGAACCTCGCAATCAGTTGTTTGATCAGCATTTTGTCGCTGAACTCCGTGAACATGTCCATCAACTTCAGCAGTGTTTTCCTGACCTGCCAAAAACGGAGTTGCCTTCCTATCTCACCGTTTATACCTTTGACGACCGTTACACTGCACCTCGTAACGGATTTCACGATGCCCTGGATTATTATCAGCGTTCCAGTTCCGGACCTCTACTGGAAAAAATACGGGTGCCCACGTTGATCTTGTGTTCCATGGATGATCCGGTCATTCATGGTGAAAGCATGCTTGAATATCTGGACATCCCCGGCCTGGATCTGGTGCTGACCAAACATGGCGGTCATGTCGGCTTTGTGGGGCGTTCCGGTCATGATTCCGGATTCCGCTGGATGGATGGCTTGCTTCTTCGCTGGTTGCAACGGCACCATGCACAATGTCATCAACTTAAGCATTCTGAATGGTACTGTGTATCAATTCCCCCTTGGTTTAAGGGGGTTGGGGGATGTAATTCTGATCGTTAAATCCCCCATGCCCCCTTTGAAAAGGGGGATTTTCTCGGTGGTAATTGCTTAAACTGACGACATTGCATCATGCCCCGAGGCTGAACTCACGATTTAACAGGAGTATGGAATATCAAAAACTCAAATAATGGTGAACATGGACAAACCTGAATGATTCTGTTAGAGTGTGGCCCACTTCAAATAAACGCTCTCGACTGAGGAAAAACTATGAAAAACTATGATGTGATTGTGATTGGCGGTGGACACGCAGGATATGAGGCGGCATTGGCCGCGTCACGGATGGGCGTAGAAACCCTGTTGCTGTCCATGTCCAAAGATACCATCGCGCAAATGTCCTGCAACCCGGCCATTGGTGGTGTGGGAAAAGGCCATCTGGTTAAAGAAATTGACGCTCTTGGTGGTGAAATGGGTATGGCCGCCGATGAAACAGGCATTCAGTTTCGGGTTCTCAACAGTTCCAAAGGGCCTGCGACCAGGGGTTCCCGCTGTCAATCGGAAATGTATGAATACAAAATCAGAATCCGGCAGGTTCTGGAAGCACAGTCCTGTTTGACTTTGGCGGAAGGTCTGGCGGATGATCTGCTGTTTGAAGGACAGCGTGTTATCGGCGTAAGAACCGCCGCCGGTGCAGAATATCTGGGTGCCGCCATCATCATGACGACCGGCACGTTTCTCAATGGCTTGATCCATCGAGGGACTGAACGGGTGGAAGCCGGCAGGATCAATGAGCCTCCAGCCAAAAAAATCACGCATTCGATGCACTCCCTCGGACTGAAAATGGGCCGCTTGAAAACCGGAACTCCCGCACGTCTGGACAAACGAACGATTGATTGGGACCAGACAGCCGAGCAATGGGGGGATGATCCCATTCAGAAATTTTCATTTCGGGATTCAGTCGTTCGATTGCCTCAGGTTCCATGCTATGTGACGTATACGAATGAAGACACTCATCGCGTGATTCAGGATAATTTACAGCAATCCGCACTTTACAGTGGAGCGATCAAGGGCATTGGCCCCCGGTATTGTCCTTCGATTGAAGATAAAATTGTGAAGTTTGCTGATAAAAACCGGCACCAGATTTTTCTCGAGCCAACGGGACTTGAGAGTCTGGAAATTTATCCCAATGGACTTTCCACAAGCATGCCCGCTGATGTGCAGTTAAAATTTCTGCGAACCATTCCCGGACTGCATAACGTGGAAATCATCCGTGCGGGATACGCGATTGAATATGATTTTGTGGACCCGACCCAGTTGTTACCAACCCTGGAACTCAAGGATGTGGAAAATCTGTTTCTGGCAGGACAGATCAATGGCACCACCGGCTATGAGGAAGCCGCCGCGCAAGGACTGATGGCCGGAATCAACGCGGCCCTGAAAGCCCAGAAAAAACCGCCGTTTATCCTCAAACGAAATGAAGCCTATATCGGTGTGCTGATTGATGATCTGATCACCAAAGGAACAAGCGAACCATACCGGATGTTCACCTCTCGGGCAGAATACCGTCTGCACCTGAGAGAAGACAATGCCGATCAGCGTTTGAGTGAAAAAGGCTGGCGCCTGGGATTGTTGCCAGAAGAATATTATCTGCGGGTTCAGGAAAAACAGAAGCATATCCATAGTCTGCTCAATACTTTTGAAACCAGTCGAATCACCCCTCGAAGTGAAATCAATGACGAATTGATCGCGTTTGGTGAGACACCGCTCAAAACAACCGCATCTCTGGCTGATCTGCTCAGACGTCCCGGTTTCACTCTGCAAAGTCTGAAAACATTGAATTTCATGGAAACCATGATTCCCTGGGATGATTTTGCGCCAGAAGTCCTGAGTCAGGTGGAAATAACCATCAAGTATGACGGTTATCTGAATCGGCAACAGCAAGAACTCAAGCAGTTTGATGAACTGGAAAAAATCCGGATTCCTCTTGAACTCAATTATGGTAGCATTTCCGGATTATCGCGCGAAGTGATTGAGAAACTGAAACATTTCCGTCCAGCGAATCTGGGGCAGGCCAGTCGTATCAGCGGCATCACTCCGGCCGCGGTGAATGTGCTACGAATTTTTTTGAAAAACCATCCATCTGTTCAGGCGAAGGCTTCCTGAATATTTTTTCCCCGGGAATGACATGCATGCGTATTTAAAAAAAGTTCTGGATGGCGGAAGGCTGTCCGTTGAAGAAGGTCTTGAAGTTCTGACAAAATTTAACTGGCTGGATATTGCCAAAGCGTCCTGGGAATTTCGTTGTCAGAAACACGGAGATCAAACCACGTCCTACACCATGTTCCGTGTGGTGAATTACACCAATGCATGCGTGATTGACTGCAAATTTTGCAGTTTTCAACGAGATCTGAAGAATCCCAATGTGTATGTTTTGGACAAAGACACTGTTTCAAAAAAAGTGGAAGAAGCACTGGCGCAAGGGGCTGACCAGTTGTTTTTTCAGGGCGGTGTCCACCCCGAGCTGCCGTTAGAATATTACACAGACATCCTGTCTCATGTGAAACAGACTTATGGCATCCATATCAGAGCGTTTTCTCCGGTGGAAATATTATGGCTGAGCAAAATCAGTGGACTGAGCATTGATGATCTGTTGCGTCACCTGAAACAGGCAGGATTGGATTCTGTGCCGGGGGCAGGGGCTGAATTGCTGGTGGAACGGATGAGACAGTTGTTGAGTCCTGAAAAATGCACTGTGGCGGAATGGTGTTCGATCATGGAACAATGTCATCGTCACGGCTTGCATGGCACTGCCACGATGGTGGTTGGCGGTGGCGAAACGCTGGAAGAAGTGGTTCAACATCTGGATGCGGTGAGAACCATTCAGGATCACACCGGCGGGTTTCATGCCTTCATTCCTTGGTTGTATCAGCAACAGACCAAACGCTTCAAAGCTACTAAAATGCGCCCGGATGAATTTTTAAAGATTCTGGCGTTTTCCCGGTTGTATCTGGACAATATCGACAACATTGAAATCAGTGTGATGGTGCTTGGCAAAGATTTAAGCAAAATTGGTTTGCGAATGGGCGCAAATGATGTCAGTTCCGCGGTATTGGAAGAAAATGTTTTGAAATCCTATGGTTTGAGATCTGAAACAGAAGTGCATCAATACTTGCGTGAAGCGGGTTTTATTCCACAACGGCGAGATTTCAACTATCAAATACAAGGTACTTTCTTGACCCAAACACCATCTCCTGCGGGTGTTTGAACGTTTCTCTAAAATTTTCCATAAGGTCGCATGAAAATTTCTCTCTATCAGATTGGTGCCTTTACCAGCCGTTTGTTTTCTGGAAATCCTGCGGCGGTATGCCCTTTGGAGCAATGGCTGGAGGATGAAATTCTTCAATCAATTGCCGCGGAAAACAATCTTTCCGAAACCGCGTTTTTTATTCGGCAGGGTGATGAATATCACATTCGCTGGTTCACGCCGGTCACAGAAGTTGATCTGTGCGGACATGCGACGCTGGCTTCTGCGTATGTGATTTTTAATGAACTCCAACTGCAAAAATCCGAAATCATTTTTAATTCCCGTAGCGGCAAACTGAAAGTTGTGCGTCAGAATGGACTCATCGTGATGGATTTTCCTTCGTTGCCACCAGTGCCGTGTCATCCTGTGGAACCATTGATCAAGGCGTTTGGTGTGACACCGCTCGAAATTTTGAAAGCTGACGATTATCTGCTGGTTTTTTCCAGCGAGGCAGAACTGGCTGATTTTGAACCCGATATGGAACTCTTGCGCCAGGTTGATTTGCGTGGTGTGATTGTCTCCGCACCCGGGACAGATTGTGATTTTGTATCGAGGTTCTTTGCACCCAAATATGGCATTCCTGAAGACCCGGTCACAGGCTCAGCACATTGCACCCTGGCACCATACTGGAGCAAAAAACTGGGCAAAACCCGTTTGAAGGCCATTCAGATATCCGACCGTCGTGGCGAGTTGTTTTGTGAAGATCATGGTGATCGTGTTTTGATTTCTGGACAGGCTGTGAAATATCTGGAAGGCACACTGAGTATCTGAAATCCACGATTCTGGATATACTTACAACATAATCAAGCGACAGCAACTAAATTATGGGTTCTGCAACAAAAATAGTCATTTTTGGCAAACCGAAATCTATAGTAATCGCTCATGTTCTGGCTAAAAATCCTTAGCCTGTGTTCTTTTCCTGAAAAAACGCGACTCTTTGGTGATAGAAAATATTCAGGGAAGGATCACCAGCATTCTGCATTTAGTCTCTCTTTTTTCTCAAAAATGTTTTTTTTGCGATTTTTCCGATATGGTGCGTGAAAAAGGTGTCAATGGTACCGCCGATAATTCCACCAAGAACGGGGATCAATGACGAATAATTCGCCGCTGTTCGATTGCCCATTTGTGTTGCGATATTGCCTCCCACAGTCATTTGTGTTGTTTTCAGGGGATCTTGATTGATGAACTTCATTCCATGCCTGGCCCCTTGACTCACAGATTGTTTTAGACCTTCTTTCAATCCTAGTCTTGTCCCTTCTTTCAATCCTAGTCTTGTCCCTTCTTTCAATCCTAGTCTTGTCCCTTCGTTCACTCCCAACCTCACACCTTGATCAAGTCCTGTGAGACCCAGTTCAATCGCAAGATCTATAGCTATTAGTTCGGTCCCTTTGTTTTCAAGGGTGATTCCAGATTTCTCTTCAGGTTCCTCGCCCCCCTGTTCTTCCACGGCATCAAACAGGCACGCAAAAATCAGCATTTTTATTTTTTCATCATTAACATCAAAGCCTGCCATAAGGGCAATGGCAATAATCATTCTGACTTGAATGAATAACACACTCACAATGTTGAGTGAAATCATTATAGGCAAGGTAATCAATCCCCCGAACCCCGTCGCAAAGCCTGAAAAACCGGCTTTGGCATCTTCAGCAAGAATCAGGTCATTTATTTTTTGGTCTAAGCTTCCATTTCCTTGAAGATATTTTTGGGCTAAATCGTCAGCAGACTTTAATCCGCTCACTCCAGGTTCTAACGCGAAGGCATAGGTCCATTCCAGAGAACGAATCATCAGGCCATCTTTGTTTTTATCCTTTCTAGTAAACAAATCCCCTATGGATCTCACAGGAACTTGTTTACGCATATTGCCCTTATTTTTTTCAGTCTTTTCCATAATAAACCTCCTGATAATCAATAGTTTACTGTCATATTCACTGATTTGGTCATAAACGGTTGCTAAATACAACCCACCTCAAATCGGGTAAAAAATATTGCTTTATTTATGAGGGCACACCCTAAGTCGTTTCAGAAAACGTATACTTTGAACGGGTGAAAAATTCATTTTTTGTGTATTCTCGAAGAAGACAAAAATTACCCCACTTCTTCATCGAGAGTATTATGATATCTATCGCATTCAGCAAAAAAGACATTCAAGAACTTCAATATGAAAGGTACCATTATCCCCATCCCCGAGTTCAACAAAGGATAGAGGCCATCTATCTAAAAAGTAAAAATCTTTCTCACCGTGAAATTTGTCGATTATGTCAAATTAGTGACAAAAAGTTTAAGTAAATGGTTGAATTTGTATCAAACGGGTGGATTATCAAGGCTTAAACAATTTGGAGGGCGTGGGCAACCCAGTAAACTCAATCATCATACCACTGATATAAAAACTTATTTTCAAAATAATCCTCCCCGTACCAGTGGAGAAGCCCAGGAAAAAATCGAGGAACTCACAGGAATTAAACGGAGTCCCTCTCAAGTGAGAGAATTTCTCCATCGAGAAGGCTTTGATTATCGCAAAGCAGGTTGTTTTCCTGGTAAAAACCTCGATGAAACCAAATTCAATGTTTATATTCCAAATACTATGACCATTTTGATGATGTTTCTCATGCGATTAATGACTGTATTGAGCAGGCTCCTATAAACCATTCAAAAAAGATTAACTCATTGTTATCATGGAATTTTAAAAATATGAGAAAAATGAACTTTTTACCCGTTTGAAGTATACTTCATTCAAGAGATTTTTTAGGGCGTTTTTTTCATTTTCGGGTGTGAACAATGCACTCCGGCGGGTGACATGTTCTCTCAAGTTTTGCAGGAAATCAGGTTGCCTGAATATTTTTTCCATCAGAACGGCCAGAGCCTTCGTATCCTGTGCGGGGAAATATCCCTGATAATCCGATCCCAGCAAACCAATATTTCCATCAATGCGGGATGCCAGCACAGGAGTGCCTAGAACACATGCTTCCGACACCACATTAGCGCCTCCCTCCATCAAGGAAGAGATCACCATTGCCTGACTTTTGGCTATCAACCGACGGGTTTTCCATGATTGTAAATTGCCGAGCCATTGATAGCGGGGATTTTCTTGTGTTTCCTTAAACAATCGCTGTTCCATGTCCGCGGAAAGAGGTTCACCCGCATGAAGAATTCTCAAGGGAATATCCTGTGCCACCAGTCTTGAAGCGTCCGCTGTTCTGAAGGGATCTTTGACTGCCCTCATGTGCCCCACCACACAAATGTCAAACCACTCACGGTTTTTTACAGGCTGTTGCGTCAAGGGGATGCAAGACTGATAAATCAATCGTGTTTTGACCTGATTTTCAGGAGAGAGCGCCGGAATTCCCAATTCATGCAACACCACGATCCGTTCAGCCCATTCCATTGAGAGCCTGGCTTCAGCGGAATGGTGAATGTCATGATGCAGATCGGTTCCAGTCAAGACCAGAATAAGCGGACGACCTCCACGCAGGGTTTGAAATTTAAGGATGGATTCATGACTTTTTAAAGCGTGCAAGGCAATCAGCACATCACACGATTGCCGTTCATAACGCTCTGAGATCGCAACCCGGCATCCCAGTTCCCGCAGGATTCTGCCCCAGCGGAGCGTTGTGATCCTGTTGCCTTTGCGGGAACCCGCGGAAGCCGGTGTGACGATCAATACCTTCAGCGCTTTTTCCATACCGTCATCTCTGAAAAAGTATGTTGAAATTTTCGACTGGTTTCTCGTATGACAAATTCCAGCGGCTCAGGTGGTGCCAGCAATTGAAAAGATGATTCAAAAATTCGGGACATCGCCTCGAACGTATTGAAAAATCGTCCATCCTCATGAAAACCTCCAAGCCATTTGTCACGTGGAGTGAATTCTTCCAGCCAGGTGCAGGGGGTTGTTATGAATAAAATGCCTCCTGAAACCAGACGTTGTTGGATTTGTTGAAGAAACTTCGCTGGAGACGAAAGCCGGTCAATCAGGTTACAGGCAAGAACCAGATTATAATTTTTCGGTAAAAACTCCAGAAACTGTACATCTGCCTGAACGAAATCAATTTCCGCGCTATTTTGAAATAATCCAAGATTTTCAAGGTTGATCGAACGCTGTGACCGCAACAAACCTTCCTCCTGAACACTCCATGAAAACGTTCCTGTTTTTTGCAGGGTTTTGCAGGTGTTAATGAAGGAACACGAAAGATCAACACCCGTTACATGTTTAAAATCACGAGCCAACTCAAAGCAGGAACGTCCCACCGCACATCCCAGATCAAGCGCAAGTCCCTTATCCGCGTTAGCAACATATTTCCGTGCATAAGACACACATCGTTGAGGAAAATTATCTACATTCAAACAGGATGGTCCATAATGAAATTCGAGATACATGGAAAGCGTTTCTGAGGTTTCATAGACCTGATCAGAATCAGACATATTCATGACTCTCTGGCACAGGTTCGGAATCCCACAAAAACATCATTGCGGTGAGGAAGATAGGCTTGCCGATAAGTGCCCCGAATGAGCGATGAGGACGTCGCACAGGAGCCTCCACGGGTCACTTTATGATAACCGAACTGTAACGTGGACATGAAGGGATACATATCCACACTGAAACCGTTATAGGGTAAGAATTGAGAGGAAGTCCATTCCCAGACAGTTCCAATCATCTGAATGCAACCAAATGGACTTGGGCTGGTATTCAGGGCATAAACAGGAAGTCTTGCCAACCGGGTTGCGTCCATATCCACGTTGGTTTCATCCATGATATTTCCCCAGGGATATCGGCGAAATGCAGGCGCCTCCCTGTTGTCCAGTGCGGCGGCTTCCCATTCAAATTCGGTGGGCAGTCGTCTACCGGCCCATTGGCACCAGGCTTCAGCCTCCCAATAACTGACATGTCTGACTGGATAATCAGGTTCCAGCGGAAGCCACTGGTCAAAATGTTTTTCCCACCAGCGCCCCTCCTGTTTTTTCCAGTAGACAGGATGAGGAACTTTTATATCCGCACCCTGCACCTGGAGTGGGGAATTCAGTCTGGTTTGAAGCCATTTTTTTCCACCCCAACTCCAGAGATCTTCACGTTCATAGCCTCTGTCTTCGACAAACTCCTGATATTGCTGATTGGAGACCAGTGTTTTTGAGATGCGGAACGGTTCAAGATGATGAATGAAGCCCGGTTTTTCGTTATCAAAGGCAAAGTACTCCATGGCAAAATCCTTATGCTCGGCAGGCATACCAATGTGATAGGCGCCTCCGGGGATTTCGGTGTCTCCTGCTGATGTTTCAAAACGGAATTCAACAGCAGAATTTTGTGAAAAATCCGGTTTGGGATATCCCAATGTTTGACGACACCAGATCAAGGATTCGATATGCATGTTCTGATGAAAAATCGCGTATTTATAAAGATAGAGATCTTTCGGCGTCAAGGGTTTCTGGTCAATTCTGTTCCGAATGAGTTCATACACCGCGGCCATGTATGACATTGTGGTTTCACGAGAAGGAATCAATCCCGGGATCCATCGATCTTCATGATCAATGTCAAAAGAATCCCAGATATTATCAAACCCGGGCATCAATGGCGGGTTATGATCCAGTGCGCGTAAAATAAACACCTCATAAAAAAACGCGGAATGTCCCAATTCCCAGACAGGTGGATTGATTCCCTGATGATAGGGAACATTCCGTTGTTGTGCCGTCAGTGTGTCCAGCAATGAACGTGTTCTTTCTAAAGTTTGCTCAAAGGCATTCAGTAATATTTTTTTATCATCCATCAGATTTCCAGAATTAAAAGACAGGGTTGAACAGCAATTTGAGCAGGGCAAACTGAAAACTAAAATTCAGTCTTATTGAAAGGTGCCCCTCCGACCAAATTATTTTCACCTGTGCAGGTACTTTTTTGCCACGAAGTACACAAAGAACACAAAGTAAAAAAGGGAATATGCACCAGAAAACTTGAAAATCAGGGTTTTACTGAGGTCTTCATTTATATAAAAACCTTTTTATTCGTGTTCTTAGCGTTCTTAGCGGCTCATTTTCAAACCACCTGCACAGGTGGAAAATAATTGCCAGAATCAATTTCAATGGTTGTAATGACGGCTCTAATCCCAACGTTTGACCACTCTGCCTGAATGCGTATTTTTGGAAAAACCGGCTGGTGTCACCGCGACTTTTCCATTGACGAGAACATACTCAATTCCTGACGGATATTGATTCGGAACTTCAGGGGTGCTGTTACTGCGGATGGTTGCAGGATCAAACACCACCAGATCGGCATAATATCCTTTTCTGACCAGGCCCCGTTTTTTGATGCCAAGTTGTCTGGCGGGCAAACTGGTCGATTTCCGGATCGCTTCAGGCAGAGTCAGTAATTTTTCATCCCTGACATATTTTGAAAGAATTTTGGGATAGGTGTCATAAAACAAATGGCTGGGTTTCCCGAAGCCCATCAGGATGGTATCTGTGACAATGGACACGTTGGGATCCTGAATGGCCGCATAGACGCTCCGTTCTGTGAATTCATCGCCGGGAAAAGTCGGGGTTTCAAAGACCAGCACATTTCCGTCTTCTTCAACCAGAATGTCACAAATGGCATCAAACGGATGTTGTCCCCGTTCCTTGCCGATCTGTACAAAATGTTTGCCTTCATATTGTTTGTTCTGTGCACTCACCACACTCATTAAAAATATGGACTTAAATCCCATCACCTTGAAAAAATTCATGGACCATGTGTTTCCCTCACGATGAGGCCATTCTGATTTTCCACTACGAATGGCACGGTAGATGATCCGGCGAATATCCTTGTCCGCAATGCGTTGTAGCACTTTTTGCTGATCTCCGGTGAGCACCCACGGAGGAAAAAACGCCAGGGCATGCGTGAATCCTGTTCCGGTCGGCATGGCGTCAATGCCAAGGGGAAGTCCCCGGGCAATTTCACGGGTGATGGTCTTCAATTGTTTTTTGAGCGGCAGATCAAGTGGTAGCGGAACTTTAACTTTTTTATACAACTGCGCCATGGCCCGAGCGGCGGAATTGGTGACAGCATCAACCATTTGACTGACATGCGGCAACCAGAAAAAATGCGAAATCTGGACTTTGACATTGGTTTTCCGGCTGATCTCAAGCACTTCTTCAATGGCTTGGGGCAATGTGTTGGAATAGCTTCTCAAATGACTGGTGAAAACCGCGTCATTGCGTACCAGAATTTCAGCCAGGTTTTCCAACTCCTGTTCGTCGGAAGAGACCCCCGGGAAATACATGAGTCCCGTGCTCATTCCCAGTGCTCCGGCTTCCAGTCCTTCTTCGAGGTCATAGCGCATGGTCTTCATGGCGTCAGGAGATGGCAGTTCATTTTTTAATCCCTGCGCGGCAATCCGCAACATTCCATGAGGAACCAGCAAACCGCAGTTCAGGGCAAGTCCACCATCCGCATCCAGGGCCTGAATAAACTCCCCGAATTTTTCCCAACGGATGAACGAATTGGCATCCTGACTGATCATCGCTTCCATGTAGGTGAAGGCGGCAGCAACATGATTTTTTGACAGAGGAGCCATTCCCATTCCGCAATTGCCACCCACGAAGGTCGTGATTCCCTGACGCAAAAGCGGTTCAAGAATATCCGGATGATGCGGCATGTGAATTACCAGATCCGCATGGCTGTGCACATCAATGAATCCGGGACACACGACATTTCCGCCGGTGTTGATGCGTTGTGCCGCTTCGGCATGCCGTAAATCGCCAATATCCACGATCCGGTCATCACGTATGCCAACATCAGCGACATAAGGTGCTTTCCCACTGCCGTCATGAATGAGTCCATTTTCCAGAATGATATCAAATTCCATAAAGGGTATTTCCACCAGGGTTCAAGGAATAGTGCATGAAGATCGCTTCAAAGAATACTCATTCTTCACGCAGTGATGAGGAGGATGTGGGGGTTGGCACTATTTTTCCCGCATTGAGAGAACGGAGTGTTCCGTTTACTGCTTCGGAAGAACGCTCTGTCGCAAGGGGAATGATCACCGGCAGGGCATGTCTCACAATGCTGACAGATACTTTTTGTGCTTTGGTATGAAAATCCAGAATGGAAAACTCCAACGGGTTGATCAGTGATTCAGCCATCACTTCTTCAGAGTTCCCCACTGTTTTCGGCCGCTTTTTGTATAAGGATTCCAACCAGGGTTTCCAGTTTTTTAATCCGTTTTTTGCAGGTTGCAGGCGTAATCTGCTGTCATTGTGGATTTCATTCAGTGTCATGCTCATGGAATTCAGTGACGTGGGATGCAAATACACTTTGTGGCAATAAGTCCGATCGGGTAGTGGTTGATGGTCCAGGCAAACTGAAAACCGGCGTTCCCCCTCTGGAATTGTGATCAGGGCATCTTTCCAGAAATAGATTGTTTCTCTGGAACGATATTCATAATCAGCACGAGCCAGATCAAAGGTAAAAGTATGGCCTGCCTTGAAAACCTGCATGGCATGATTCAGGGATTGCGGACGGATCAAAGAGCCAAAAATTTCAAAATGACTCAAGGGCCAGAATCCCGGACTCAGGTTTTGCCGCAACTCATCAGGGCATTTCATCAATGCGTTCAGCGCATGGAACATGGTGAGAGAATTGCCCAGATAAATGATTTTTTTCCACCCGTCAGAGATCATCTGGGACGTCAGGTCAGCAATCGACAGTTGAGGTGTTGTGCACACAAAGGTGAGAGGCACACAGTGTTCTTCAAACAGCGACTGGTGCTGTTTCCAAAACAGCGAAATCGGCTGATTGTCAAAACTGTCGATGATGAAGCACGTAGAAAGTTTCATGGCATTCTCAAGATTGCGTCAATGGCTGAAGCGCCTGTTCCACCTGATCATGAAGTTCTTCCAGTGAGCCATTGTTGGTAATCACACAATGAGCGTAAGCCTTCCGTTCTTCATGGGTTAGCTGAGCCTGCAAGCGGGCTCTTGCCTGATCTTCAGTATAATTCTTATAGTCAACCAGACGTCTAATGGCATGATTCTCATCCGTGGTCACCACCCACACTTCATGACAGGACTTATGCCATCCGGCTTCAATCAGTATCGCGGCTTCAAGAAAAACAATTTTCTGCCCGGAAAGTTGTTTTATTTCTTCAGCAAACATCCGGGCAATCTGCGGACGGGAAATAGCATTGAGCTGTTTCAGTTTTTCCGGATCGGCAAACACTACATTTCCAAGTGCCTTGCGGTTGATGGTCTGGTCTTCATTCAAGATATCCGGCCCAAATATTGCTACTATTTTTCTGTAGCCTTCGTGTTCGGGGTGCAATACCCGATGTCCCAACTGGTCCGCGTCAATGACAGGCAGATTTTTTTGTTTTAAATATTGTGTAACCGCGCTCTTGCCTGAGGCGATACTTCCTGTGATGCCAATAATTTTAGGGCTTGAGGGATGAGGGAGCATATTGTTTTTATCAGCCGACTTGAATTTTAATAAAGCAACAGCATAATGCGCTGAATTTTTTTATGATAAACCTGTTATGAGAGAGACCATGAGTATCGTTGTTCAAAAATTTGGAGGAACCAGTCTGGGAAACAGTGACCGATTGAAGAATGTCGCGGGAATTATCAAAAATACCATCACCTCCCGGGATCTGGTTGTGGTAGTTTCAGCGCTGAGCAGTTATACCAAAGCGGAAGGAACCACCAACCGGTTATTGCAGGCAGGACAACTTGCCATTCAGGGCGGAGATTTTTCCAAGGTGATTGATCTGATTGAAGACACCCATTTGACGGCATTGACACAATCCATCAAAAATCCGATGATCCGCGAAGAAATCAAGGAATATATTCATCATGAACTTCGATCTCTCAAGTCTTTTCTCGAAGCGATCCATGTGATTCGGGAAATTTCACCCAGATCGCATGACGTGATTGTCGGAACCGGCGAACGGCTGTCTGCCAGGCTGATGTCAGGGGTGTTGAGAGATCAGAATGTGGATGCGGTGTATGTTGATCTTTCCGAGATTTTACCGGGAACCCGCAACGTGCTGGATAAAAGCTATTACAGAGATCTGCAGAAACTGATTGTAGAACATCTTCCCGAAAATCGGAAAACTGTAGCCATTGTCACAGGTTTTTTTGGTTTTGTTTATGGTGGCATCGTTGCCAGTATCGGACGTGGCTATTCAGACCTGACAGCCGCACTGATCGCCGCGGAACTCAAGGCTGAGGAATTACAAATCTGGAAAGAAGTGGATGGAATCTTCACCGCGGATCCCAGAAAAGTACCCACCGCCACAGTTCTGGATTACATCACTCCGGCAGAGGCTGCTGAATTGACCTATTTCGGTTCGGAAGTGTTGCATCCCTTCACCATGGAACGGGCTATTGAAGCGTCTGTGCCGATTCGAATCAAAAACACCTTCACGCCTGAAAAACCGGGAACCGTTATTTTACCGTCTTCTCAAACTGTTGCACAGACGAACCAGAAACAAACCGCTGTCGCTGTGACCACAAAAAAAGACGTAGTGATTATCAACATTCACTCCAACCGGATGCTGCATGCGTCAGGATTCATGTCCAAAGTGTTCAGCACTTTTCAGAAATTCGGAGTGATCGTGGATCTGATCGCGACTTCCGAAGTCAATATCTCCTGCACTTTAGATGACGCGGACCATCTGGAAGAGGTGATCAGGGATCTGGAGGGACTGGCCGATGTTACGATTTCCAGGAACAAAGCTATTCTAAGTCTGGTGGGCGAACGCATGAAATATGTTCCCGGAACGGCTGGTAAAATGTTCACGGCGCTGGCGCAACATAACATCAATATTGAAATGATTTCCCAGGGCGCGTCTGAAATCAATATTTCCTGTGTCATCCGTCAGGAAGATGCTGAGAAAGCGTTGAATGTGATCCATAAGACATTTCTGGAAAATAACGGATGAAACAACAACAGATTGACCAGCTATTCATAAAACTGAGCGAAGCCATTCCAGATCCGACCACGGAATTGGTTCATAACAATCATTTTGAATTGCTGGTCGCTGTCATGTTGAGTGCCCAGGCAACAGACAAGTCCGTCAATCAGGTCACGCCAGCGCTCTTTGCGAGTTTTCCAACACCGGCTTTGATGGCAGAGGCAGGCGAACACGCCCTTCTGGAAAAAATAAAAACCATTGGATTGGCAAAAACCAAGGCCCGAAATATTATAAAAACCTGCCGGATTCTTGTAGAAAAACATCAGGGAGAAGTGCCGGCAGACCGTGACGCCTTGGAAGCCCTTCCCGGTGTGGGTCGAAAAACAGCCAACGTGATTCTGAACACAGCGTTTCATGTACCAGTGATCGCGGTGGACACCCATGTTTTCAGGGTCTCAAACCGAACCGGACTGGCCCCCGGAAAAACGCCGCTGGAGGTAGAAGAAAACCTGATGAAGTTTGTTCCCGAACGCTGGAAACAAGATGCCCACCATTACCTGATCCTTCACGGACGTTATGTCTGCAAAGCCAGAAATCCCACATGTGACACCTGCGCTGTTTCGCTGGAATGTGAACATCATGAGATTTGATCGAAGGGGATGAACTGTATACTAAAATTGGAAAAAACACGCTCCCCGTGGAATCTCTGGGTTGGACGTTGGTCCTGAGGGAACGATCTTCGCACTTTTTGTGGGCCCTGGAATGTGGCCGCAAAGATCGGAAACTATTCAAGAAAGCAAAGAAAAAACTCAAACAAATGATCCGAAAAACAGGAGATTTGTCCCTGTTAACGGACGGAGAGCGACGTTGTGGCAATTTACTGTTTGAAATCTGTAACCAGAGCATCCTCAGACCCAACAGAACCTGGATTCCCAGCAAATTCATGCCAATCATGTCGAAGCGTTCAATGCTTCCCTCCGAAGACGCTGTGCCGGATATCGCGGAAAACTGTCTACTCATTCTTGATACAAGGATCATCAAAACAAGTGTAGACCTCAACAGTCAGATGGGACAAATTTTTCATGTGACTCAATAGTGATTTATAATACTCAGGCTGTTTGGGAAAATGGGTGACAAGCGAGATGATCGATCCGCAGTGTTCAGGCCCTACTTTCCATAAATGCAGATCAGAAATCCGGTTATCCGAGTCCGCCTCAATTGTCTTTTTTATTTCAATTTTTTGACCTTCTTCCATAGTGCTGTCCAACAGGATGGGGCTTGTTTCTTTCAACAATCCAACAGCCCAAACGGTGATAACGCCGGCACCGGCGATTCCGATGACGGGATCCAGCCAGTTCCAGCCAAGGTATTTTGCGAACAACAGAGCGATCATCGCCAGCAGGGAGGTCATCATATCCGCAAGCACATGGAGGTATGCGGCCTTGAGATTGTGGTCGTGGTGGTCATGGTCATCGTCATCGTCATGGTGGTGGGCATCATGATCGTGGTGGTGGTGGTGCCCGTGTTCATGATGGCCATGGTGTCCCCGCAACAGAAAGGCGCTGAAGAGATTGATCAACAGACCAAAAAAAGCGACTCCGATGGCTTCATTGAAATGGATCTCCTGAGGCGTGAATAGACGTTGCACCGATTCGATTGCCATGATCAGGGCGACAACTGCCAGGGCGACAGCGCTGGCAAATCCGCCAAGGACGCTGACTTTTCCGCTTCCAAAAGTAAATTGGGGATTTTGAGCGTTCCTGGCCGCATATTGATAGGCGAAGATGGTGATCGAAAACGCGGCCGCATGGGTGCCCATATGCCACCCATCTGCCAACAGTGCCATGGAGCCAAAAGCGATACCGGCGGTGATTTCAAGAACCATGGTCGTGGCGGTCAGGAACAGAACCTGTTTCGTTCTTTTTTCTCCCTGTTCCTGGATGGATGCAAAATCATGGGAGTGCTGCCATTTTTCAAGCGTTTGAGTGTGCATTTTTCTCATCCTTCAACAGGGGTTCATCAATGAAAAATTATCCAATTTTCCAGACAAAGATATTTTTGACAATTTCTTCGTCCAGCGCCAGTTCCATTTGTTCAAACTTGATACAGAAAGCGGGTTTTTTACGATGCATCGCGACCACCACACCCGGCATGAGTCCAAAAGACATCAACTGGTGCCAATTCGAGTGACTTCCGGGTTTGATGTAGGTAATTTTCCCTTGCTCACCTGGCTCAAGTTCATTCAACGGTGTCACGGTTTTATTGACAGTCCGATGACCATTTTTACAGCAGGGGCCTTGGGGGATCGGCCTTCCATCAGGGCAAACTTCGGGATGTCCCAGCAGGGTACAAATGGATTCTTCGACTTCAGGAAGCAGACTGTGTTCAACCTGGCATGCGATTCTTTCCATTTCCGTTTTTTTCAGTTTCAGGATGCTGGTAACCAGCACTTCCGCCAGCCGGTGCCGTCGGATAATGGCCTCCGCGTGTTCTTTTCCCTTGCTCGAAAAAACCACCTTGTCGGTCGTCTTCACAATCATGCCTTGTTGTTCTAAGGCTAACAGATCCTCAGCAATGATGTCTGTGGAACATTTTTTTTGAATGTCGGTTAAAGAATATTTTTTATTTTCTCCCGCACACCAAATGGCTTCCAGGACTTCTTCCTGTCGCTCATTGATTCTCAATTGCATCTCAGTCATTAAGAAACTCCTTTTTTTTAGACAAACGTTACGCCCAGCCAACGGCAAACATGATTCACGATACTACACAGGATAATGGCATACGCCACGACAGCAATCATAATCGTAGAGGCGGCGCGGTTACCTCTTTCCTTGAACAGAACAATGATCGCGTTGATGCAAGGAGCCAGAAAAATCATCAGTAACAGATTCACAACCAACTGAAGGTTGGTATAAAGTCCTCGCAGGTGTTCAAGCTCAGCGGCACCACTTTCTCTACGAATCATTGTTTTGATAAAAACCTGGATACTTTGCTCAGGCAACCCCAAAGCACTGTCGATCATTGGCCCAAAGGCTGTCTCAACAAATCTCAATCCCCCAAATCGCTGAAACAGAAAAACAACAATCGCGGCAAATATGAAAACCGGGACGGCTTCTTTCATGAAAAAATAAGTTTTGATGGCTGACATCTTGACTACATCCATCAATTTGGGAACACGCATGGTTGGTATTTCAAACACCATGGAACTGCTGCCGCCAACCATGATTTTATTGGCCACCATCCCCGCGAAAATCAGTTGTGAAAAAATGAAGAAAAACACTGTAATTGTCGCTGAGACCGGCAGGCTGTCCAGAATAATAAACATCACCGCGATCAATGGGGCACAGGGCATACAGAGAAAAAGTAAAAAAGAAGCAATGTTCTTTTCTTTATCGGTATTCAGGACTCGGGTTGTCAGGATTGCCATGGTGACACAGGAAAAACCCATGGTTAATGGAATGACGCCCTTACCGTTGAGTCCCATTTTTCTGAAAATGCGATCCAGCAAAATGGCAATACGAGGTAAATATCCGGAATCTTCCAAAATCCCGAAGGCGATGTAAAAGCAGAATATGACGGGCAATACCAACCCTAACGCCAGAAAAACCCCTGTGGGCAACACGCCAAAATCCGGGTCAACCAGCATATCTCTGAAAAATTCACTGGGAAGGTAAGAAACAAGTTGTGTTGTCCAGGGGATCAGGAATCCATCAAACAGGGTGCCATTGATGGTATCCACCAGAAACGTCGCGCCAAACGCCCCCACAAAATAATACATCAGGGTCACCACCCCAAACGCAATGGGAATACCAGTGCTGAGCTGGGTACACCAGTCACCAAAGCGTAAAACCAAGGGATTTTCTGAAGGGGGTTCTTTGGTTTGCACCTCTTCAGCAAGTTTTGTTGCTTCTTTGTTGTAAAGGTTACTGAGGGGAATTTCAAAGGTGGTTGGGGATTCTTGCCGGTATTCTTCAGCCAACTGTTGTAACTGTAGTAGCATTCCGGATCCGTATTTTCGTTCAACATAGGTTTCAATCCCGATGTCTCCTGACAGCAGAAGCAGGCCAATCGCACGGGATGACAGTTGTTGCGGCGATAGCAGTTTTTCTACCAACTCCAGGTACTGTTCAACCTTATCGGAATAGTGGAGTAAAGCCTTCGGTTTTCTGGCGTGTCCTAATCCTGCGACTAATTCCGGAACTCCGATGCCTTCCCGGGCAATGGTGGTGAAAACAGGTATCCCTAATTTTTCTGAAAGTTTGTGATAATTGATCGAAATGCCTCTCGAGGGTGCTTCATCCACCATGTTCACTACAAACACCATCGGCAGACCATACTCCGCATACTGTAATGTGAGGGCCAGTGATTGTTTCAATTTTTTAGCGTCTGCTAACAATATGATGCAAGGCTGATGGTCTTCAATTCCAGGCATTAAGAACACATCTCGTGAGGCGCGTTCATCTTCATTTTGCGAAAAAAGAGAATAAATGCCCGGCGTGTCATAAATGGAACTGTCCAGACCTTTTATCTGCCCCCTCGACACTGAAACGGTTGTTCCGGGAATGTTAACACTCAAATTCTGAGAACCAGACAGTCTGGAAAACAAGGTTGATTTACCAACATTCATGTTTCCAATGATGACCGCGTTAGACGCAGCCAGGGTCGACGTTTCGCAGGCATCGTGTTGATCAGAATGGCATTTTTTACATTTAGTCATAAATCACAAACTCAGGGGTTCAACGGATTGACTGGCTTGCGGAAACGTGTGTTCGCCAGAACTTTACAGGTGATACGTTCAACGTTCCAAAGCACAAATTATCTTGCTATTGTGTAGGGGAAAACTAATGCTCACCAATAGCAAATTGGTCATTTCGTATATGGTTAATATTGTGCAAAGTCAATTGGTTAAATTGAGAAATTTGAGAATTGCCAGAGCTTTGGTAATTTGTTTTTTGGACAACATGACACTTCAATAAAAGGAACATTATGGGCGATTGTTGCAGTAACGCGGGATGCGAAATTGAAAAACTCAGAGAGCGGCAATATGGAACTTTAAAATGGGTATTGATCATCAACGCAACCATGTTTCTGGTGGAAATGACCGCGGGAATCATGGCTCATTCGACAGCCCTCCTTGCCGATTCATTGGACATGTTGGGTGATGCCATTACCTATGGTTTCAGCTTGTATGTGGTCAACCGATCAATGCTGTGGAAAGCAAAAGCCTCGCTATTGAAAGGCGGGATCATGGCCAGCTTCGGAGTGTTTGTGTTGGGAGAAGCCGTCTACAAGATTTTGTATCCAACCGTTCCAACCTATGAAACCGTTGGTGCGATTGGTCTTCTAGCTCTGGTCGCAAATGCTTATTGTCTGTTCCTTTTGTGGCAACATAGATCTGAAGACATCAACATGCGTTCTGTTTGGCTTTGCTCCCGAAATGATATCATTGCCAATGTATCAGTTTTAGCTTCCGGGGTGGGTGTTTGGCTGACTCACGAACAGTGGCCCGATATTGTTGTGGGGCTTGGAATTGCGACCCTCTTTTTACAAACTTCGTTTCATGTCATTAAAGAAGCCCTGGCTGTAGTCCCCGAAAGCCAAAATGCATGATGTTTTATTTGGACTATAAATATAAAAATTACCTCTTGAAAAGTAATTTAATTCGTATATAAGAAGATTATTCACTTCATAAGGTAATTTTTTATTAACAGGAGACGACACATCTCCAAATGAAACAACTTGAAAGGCAGGGGTTTATGATTTCGGAAATAATAATTGTTATTGCGACAATCTATTTTGGATACATTTTTTTCACAAAAGTGTCTCAGTTCTTCAGCAAGGTATTTCGGGTTGTGACATTGATTTATTTGGAAGATAAAATCCGGGCCATTAATGAAAGGGGCGCCTCTGCTTAAAAATCCAGAGGCCTGAGGCGATGATGGGTTTTATACGAAATGAACATGTCCTTTGGCCTCCAAATCCCTGAGGACCGTTTGGCAAAACCCTTGTTTTCCTCTGATAAGAAAGGTTTTACGCTCTCCTTTTTCATGTGTAAACAAGCCCCACAACAGTTCAACTTTTTTATAATCGGGGCTGGTCCACTCAATTTTGAATTCTTCATCGACCTGAGTCATCTTTTTAAGGGAGAAACCTAAGGAAGAGACTGGAATCTGCTTACGTTTCCGCTTAAAGGTTTCTTCTGTGATGACGATTGGTTTTGCTTGTTCAAGCTCATTTGTTTTATGCGTTTTTTGTGTAATGACAATTGGCACAGTTTCAATTTTTTCCTGCCGCTGAGCGTTTTTCCCCACTGTAGAAACAGCAATCAGTTTTCTATTCATTTTTGAATTTTCCGGCAATTTTTTGAATTTTTTATGCATTAACTCCTCCTTCAATGACTTCGCCTAATTCATTCCAGTTTTCAACTGGAACCTCCATCGCAATTTTCAAAGCTCCATGACATCCCGCAAAATCAGGATCTTCAACACCTGTCACATAGACCGACCCATAATCCCTCAGATGTTCCTGCAAAACTTTATCCAGCCCTTTTATCCTGGAACAACGTCCTGAAAGATAGATGTTATTCAAGGTATCATCCTGATCTTCCGGATCAATCCGTTGTAGCAGTGTTTCCATACAATCCAGGATCGGTTCGATCAAGGTTTCACAGGCTGTTCTGATTTCTCTGGTAAGGTCAAACTGTTGAGGTTTCCCCGCTACCCTTAACGTCACAATCACCGATTTTTCGGGTTTACCGACAAAGGCATGCTGCTCTTTGATCGATTGTACCTGTTTTTTTGAAATTTGAACTTCGGGAAAGTGTTCTGAAATCAATTTTTTTAATATGTGATCAATATAATCCCCTCCCTGGGCAATCGTTAATTGCTCCTCGTCTTCAGGAATTTTTCCTGTCAAAACACAGATATCCGTCGTGCCGGCACCAATATCGATCACAATCGCATGATTCAATTTCCCTAATCCATAGGCCACCATGAATGGCTCAGAAACAACAAGTGTTGTCCCTGCCAAATCCCGGGCCAGTTTGAGGAGATCTTCCTTGTGGTTGAATGATGTTCTTGCGGGGACACCAATGACAAGGGAAATGTCGTCGTGTTCCCCGGGTTGTGCCAGCTTCACCGCATGCTCAAGAATTAATCTGGCAGAATCCATTTCTGTTGCTTTGATCACACCAGCTTCCAGTGGATAATGGATATCAAGCGATGATTGTTTCGAAAGAGCCTCTTCGCCAATCGCTTTTGTTCCATTCAACAACTGAGCTCCAATAAGATCCTTCGGATAACCCACGACTGAAGGAAACATGGCTTTTGCGCCTCTATTGGATTGAACCGCGGTTTTTGATGTACCCAGTTCAATGCCGATTCTCAGTTGATTGCTTGAATCTTTATTCATCGCGGAACCCCCAGGTTGTTTTGAATCAGTGGTCATTATTTTTTTAGCGGCCTGGATGTTTTGTGCCAGTTCCTCAACTTTACGGAGCAAGCTCCCGTGTGAGGGTTTTTGCGGTGCGGCTGGTGATTCAACGGATGATTTCGTTGATTCTTTTTCATGAGTTGCTTCACGTTTCAGGGGCTCCTTTTTTGTTTTATTGTTGCCTGATTGAGCGTCTGCTTCTGTTGTGAGCGATTTTGGGCCTGTCTTGTCATTCCTGGCCGTGGTTCCCAGTATGGCATTTTTCACCAGGGATACGGCAGAGGTTTTATCTTTTTTTTCAGGCTCATCCGCAGATGCGGATTCATCAATTTTTTCAGAGGCCTTAAACGTTTCCACAACATGTTCTTTGGCGGTTAGGGTTTCCTCAGTCTGATCATCAGCATCTGGTTGACCAGCAATCTTGTCAGGATTGCCTAATAACATCCCCATGATGTCTGGTGTGTTTTTACGCATAGACCCTCTCGGTAAGTTGTTCATAATCTATTGCGCCTTGAGATTGAGGAGCAAATTCATAGATGGTTTGCGCATATCCCGGTGCTTCAGAGAGTCGAACATTGTAATGAATCGGATTACAAAGTCGATCAGGATAAAATTCTTCCAACTGTTTTAATATTTCTACAGATTTTTTAACGCGTCCATCCAGAAAAGTAGGGACAATATAGCGTAATTTTAAGTTTTTATTGTATTTCTGAACAGCTTCCACACTCTTGATAAAGCTTGAAAGGCCATGAATGGTCATGACTTCCAGTGAAATCGGGCACAGAATTTCTTCAGCATAAAACAGGACATTCAAGGTCACTGAATCCCACCCCGGTGAGGTATCGACCAATACAAAATCAAACTTTTTTTCAATGGATGTGAACGCTTCTGAAAGGGTGTATTCCCCCCCGAGGTCTGTTCTGTCAATCAAACGTTTGATCCCGGCTATTTCACGTCCTCCCGCGATAATCCACAGATTTTCTCTGACTTGAATGGTTGCCTCATCCACGCCACAGTCCCCAGTGATCACATCTGACAGATTCACTTTAGGTTTCAAACCAAACATGAAAGACACCTGCCCCTGTGTATCAGTGTCCAACAGCAAGACCCTGGCCCCTTTTTTCGCAAGGCCGGCAGCGAGATTCACTGCCGTCGTGGTTTTTGCGACCCCCCCCTTACTCAATGATATGGCAATTTTTCTCATTCTTGATCTCCGAATAGGGTACTTCCTCCTTGATGTATCTACCAACTAGGTTCGTTTAACATGCTGCCACAAAGGATGCAAGCCCTCTGGAAAACAGGAATCAAAGGTGGAAACGGCCATCACATACTCATAAGTTGGCTGAAGAATTTTAAACACAACCTTTATAGAACATTTCAGGGCAGTTAAAGACAAAAATCATGTCAATATACCCAATTTTTATTTTATTTTTTCCTTTGATATTCTCATTTAATCCGTGTAGTTTGCCGCTGATCATCACTTTATCTCAGTGAAAACCTGTCTCCAGTCATCTTTTTTTGAGTGAGAAAAATGAAAATTTTAAATTTTGAAACCAATGATATAAAAAATAAGCTGAAACTAGACAGTATGCCCAACGGGAATCTATTTGTCGGATTGGTGGTCTGCCTCCTTGGTTTTTGGGGACTCTATGTCTGGTGGTGGTCTGTTGCGGAAGTGTTACGGGGAGTTGTGCCCATTATCCTTATTTTATTCGGTTTGGTTGCAATTGGCGCAGGTATCTCTAAAAAACAAACCAATAACCAGGTCGATGAAAAATAAAAAAGGCTGTTATGAGTTCTGATACTGGAAATTGTCCCAGAAGATTGCGCAAATATTTTTACATGATTCCAATCGCTTCAGTCGCGCTTGTTTTTTTCCTGTACTGGAACGATATGTTCTTTGACAATCGTACTCACAAAGGGACGACCGCAGAGATGTTCAGTGTGGCCTTCAATGCGTTGACAGGAGGTGATAATCCGACGACTTCTGTACAGGCACGTCAAAATCCAATGCCTTATGCCCAAAATCCTGTTGCCGTGCCTGTGGCGCAAGCCCCTCAGAATACGATGATATATGGACAACAGCCCTTTGCGAATTCGCCTCAAAATGCCACGACTCTTGCCCAAACTCCCTTTGTCGTGCCTGTAGTCCAGGCCCCTCAGAATAAGATGAGTTTTGCGCAAACCCCCTATGCTGTTCAGGTTGTTGAATCGCCCTTCACTCGAGTTGCTGAGTTTGCTAAACAAACTGTAGTGAATATCAGTGCGTTGCGTTTTACCGGTGCGCAACAAAATATGCAACCGGATACTCAGCAACCTACGTTCACCGCACCATTCAGTGGTCAGGCCGTTGAAAGTATCGGTTCGGGGGTGATTGTTACGCAAGATGGGTATATTGTTACAAATTTTCATGTTGTTGAAAATGCTGATGAAATTTTTGCGACAGTTTTTTTAAATAATGGATCGACCCAGTATCATGCCGATGTCATTCAATTATCTGAACTGCTGGATCTCGCGCTCATCAAAATTGAGCCGGCGACGCCTTTACAACCGGCACCTTTGAGTGATGAGAATCGCGTCATCAGAGTGGGCGAAGAAGTGTTGGCCATCGGCAGTCCTTTTGGTCTTGATCAAACAGTGAGCAAAGGAATCATTTCAGGCTTAAAAAAATCAATCCGGATTGATAACATTACCCACAAAAACCTGATCCAGACTGATGCCGCGATTAATCGTGGAAACTCCGGAGGCCCGCTGGTTGATATGGCCGGTTATGTGATCGGAGTTAACACCGCGATTTTTACTCCAACCGCTTCTTTCGTGGGAATCAGTTTTGCCATCCCATCGACCGAGGTTATCGAATTTCTGGAAGGTCTCATCACACTCCCCACGGTGCAGCCAAACTTGAACACTCCTGCAACAGCAACTCGAGTCGCAGGGCAAAAACTACCCTCAGTTATTGGCGAAAATCGCTTTTCAATACCTCCGTATGTTCCTTCGCAGGGGATGAACGTTGCCTTTAATCCCAATGGAAACATTGTGGAGTGGATGGGCGCCGAACTGACCGACATCACAACGGCCATACAAAAGAATTTTAATCTGGATAGCGGTGCGTTTCTGACCAATGTGTATTCCGGATCGAATGCCGACAAGGCCGGATTGCAACCTGGCGATGTGATATTCAGGGTTGATGGCAGGCCCGTTGGAAATGTCAATGAGCTGATCAATTTTGCTGATCAAAATGGCGGTACCGCTCGTGTGTCAGTCATCAGGAATGGTCAAAAACGCAACATTGATATTGATATTGACAACAATAAAGCCCCTTGATGAATACAGTTCCTCAAAAACCAATACAAAAATGACACAGACTCAACTCTAGATTCACATAGATTAGCGTGAGTTCGGGATAATGATTATCATGGAATAGACATTCCCCTAACCCCTTTCCAAGGGGGAATTATGAAGCAATCCACCGAGATAATCCCCTTTGAGGGGGGCTTGGGGGGGCAATGCGGATTTAATTCGCTTTAATTTCTTAATCCCGAACTCACGTTAGATTAGAAATATCCACCAAATTAGAAAACGTGGCAGGAAAGCAATGAATGATTTAAGTAAATATTTTTTGCCAATGGCGTTGCTCATTTTTGCGGGTATTCTCCTAGTCAACCTGTTTGATTCACCCGATTATGAGAAGGTCAGGGAACCGGTCGAGTCTGAGCCTGTCACCGCCAAAGAGGTAGTAGGCATGCCGGTCGCCATGACGGCTCCCATGACCACAAATCCCACGGTGCCTTCCTATATTTCCCCCACGATACAATTGGCGGAAGGGCATTGGCAGGGCATGGAAACGATTCCCCTGTCCGTTGAAATTAAAAAAAAGCTGAATATTCCCCTGTCAATGGAAGGCGTTCTCATTGATGAAGTGACACTGAGTTCCTTCGAGTCAGGTGTGGTCGCTGGTGATATCCTGGTTGCGATTGCCCGGAATAAAGTTAGAACCATTGAAGATGTAGAGCGACTTTCAAAACAGGTAAGAGAATCAAGCAGTGTTTTATTAACGGTGGTCAGAAAGAACAGAACTTTAGAATTTGTACTTAAAAGCAAAGATATTTTGGGGTTTTCACAATCTGAAACCGCACCGATGATTCTCCCCAGTGATATCATGCCGCATCCCTATCGTGGGGAGTGTGTGAGTTGCCATCCTATCGGAACAATTGGGCATATCACACCTGACCCTGACGGGATTCCGTTACCTGTACCAACTATCAGGGTAGGGGCCGTCAGTCCGCATAGAGATCGAGGTCCCTGTGAGGCCTGCCATGTGATAATAGCCAATAAACAGACATTGAGATAGTTTTGAGGTGTTGAGATAGTATTCTGTGATTTTCTCATGTTTGTGATGCGATGCGTCCTTAAATTTTTATTACTATTAACCCCCGGGATTTAAATTTTATGGTGGAGGAATACCAATCTCCGTTAGAGGACAAAAAAGAACGTTTCCAGCGCATGAAGGAGATGGCGGAACGGTTGTTCCATGAGATAAAGCCCAAGAAAAAACCACTTCAGATCAAGCGCCAGGGACCTGTCATTTGGGTTTCTATTTTAGCGGCCATCGTGTTGCTGGTGACGGTCCTTATCGAGATCAATATTTTTATTCTTAATGAAGAGAAGGCGCTGGCGGCAACGGCTAATGTGCAAACATCGTTGCAACGCCGGGCGGATTTGTTTGTGAATATTGTCAATGTGGCACTCAACCAGGCTGTGCTGGAATATGAATTAATCCAGTATGTCGCGGATTCACGATCTCAACTTACAAAAGTGAAGGATCTCGACACGGCAAAGCTAAAGCTGGAGGCTATCGAAAACCTGAAAAAAGGTTCCCCCTCCGAATTTTCTATGACCAAACTGACAGCGTTGGTGGAACAATACCCTCAAATAAAATTTTCATCGACTTACGCCTTATTGATTAATCAGTTGATGGAAATGGAAAACCAGATTACCAGAAGGCGAGTGCTTCAAAATGAAGCTATACGGATGTATAACACTGCAATCACTCAATTCCCCTGGAATTATCTTGCGCAGATGACTGGCTTTCATCATTATCAGTACTATGAAATGAAAGACAAAACGTCGCACACTGTTCCCGTTTTACAGTCGGATATGTTTAATGAATTATTGCCTGACGTAACACGTTCCACGAACCAACCACCGGTTAACGAATAAATCAAGGTTGTATAAAAATGGCCAAAGACAAGAAAAAAGGAAGGAATCAAATCATCCTTATACTGGTGTTGATCGCCTTGGTAATTTCCGGTGGAACAGGTGTTATTTTAAGGCATGAACTGACTCATCGTGAGGCCGGTTTGATTTTTGGACATTTCCCGAAACCCACAGAACCTCGTTTGATGCAACCCATCGTCAATCGGGTACTGGGCACAGAACCTAAAAAAGTTCTCATTAGACGCATTCCTAAAATCAGTAGCAATATGCGCATGCCTCATGCCTACTGGGGGGAATGCAGTAGATGTCATTTGTACAGTGATAAAACGGTCAATTATAGCGCGACACCAGTAGGAAAGTTACTGGGAGAAGTTTCATCCATTAAAAAAGTAGGTCCACGCATCAGGCCTGATTCATTCATGCCCCATCCTGCCGCAGGGCGATGTATCATGTGTCATGATATTGTCATAGACAGTAGTAAATCTTAATTCATCTCAATGGTGTCACCTCTCCAAAATCATCTGGTCGTCAACTGTTGCACTTATAAAAGAGATCAATCATGTCAATGATCGCAAGCTGGCTCTGGAATCCTCTGCTCAGCTTTATATATATTGAACTGGGTGTGCTGATACTCGTCCTCACTGGATTTGCCGCCTGGCGTAACGTGATTCCAGCTCTAAGGAACAGTTGGACGCAAAGAAACCTCCATAAAAAACAAGAGGATGACCATGCTCGTTATATCTCACCTGTTCATGGATTTTTTGCCGCACTGGCCGCAAGCGTTGGCGTTGGTAATTTAGCGGGTGTCGGTACTGCCATTCATCTGGGAGGCCCGGGGGCCTTGTTCTGGATGTGGGTTTCAGCACTGGTTGGGATGAGTTTTCGTTTGTGTTCTGTCTGGTTGGCAATGCGTTATCAAAGCGAGGATCACACAGATCTGGCTTATGCAACGCCCATGTCCTACTTGCAACGATTACAACCGGGTTGGGCCTGGATTCCTGTGGCGTTGGCCACCCTGTTGATGGTTAAGGGCTTTATCACCTCCAATCTGATTCAATCCAACTCCGTTGCTCATGCGTTGCAGGACGAATTGGGAATTTCCAGTTTTCTGGTTGCAATCTGCATGTCTGCTCTGGTGGCGTTTGTGATTCTTGGCGGGATGCAGAGAATCGTAGATTTCAGTGTGACAGTGGCGCCCTGGATGGTGCTGGTTTATTTCATTGGTGGAATGGTCATTTTATTATCAAACCTGTCAGCCACTGTTCAGGTTATTGGTCTGGTTTTTAAGCATGCTTTCACACCTTATTCCGCCACTGGTGGACTGATTGGTTATGGCGTTCTGCAAAGCATCCAGTTTGGAACATCCAGAGGCATTTTTTCGCATGCCTCTGGAATCGGAGTTGCCCCGTTTCTTCATGCAACGAATAATGCCAGTAAAAAGGATAATGCCTATCTTGCCGCATTTGTTCCCGTTGTAGATACCTTGATTGTCTGTTCGGTGACAGGCCTGGTCATCCTGACTGTTGGAAACTGGACCCGGTTCAATGGTGCCTATTTAACCTCTTCCTCTTTTCAGTCGTTTTATGGAAACTGGGGCGTTGTGATGCTCATGACTTGTTTGGTCGTCTTTGCGTTCACCACCATGATCAGTTGGGCCTATTATTCTGAACGATGTTATCAATACCTTGGCGGAACAAGAATCCGGGCATTCCGTTGGTTCTTTGTGTTCATCACGTTTTGCGGTCCTTTTCTTCCAGTTCGCCTGATTTGGTCAGTTGCGGATATCATGATTGGATTGGTCATTATTATCCATCTCTTCCCTCTGGTTTATCTGGTTCTACAGCATCGAGATGATTTACTGAGAGAATTGGTTGGCGATCACTGAGAAAAACCTCTGTTGATAAATCCGGTTAAAATCATTCAGCATCGGTGTAATGGCATGAAATCATTCATGTAATCTGTTTTTTTTTGGGGGGGGTAGTAAAAAGATTTGTCCATAAAAATGTTTTTTATCATGAATAAAAATATATTAAATATATAGTTTATTGTTGAAATTGTTGCATCAATTGGCTATCTACCCAGTGGGTACAGATTGCACTGTTTTTTATTCCTTTGATCTCATCAGGGGGTGGCTTGGAAGTTGCTCATGCTGATTTTGTTTGTGCAATCAGAAAACAGGAGTTCCGTAAAACTCCCGTTTGCTCATTTGCATGAAGTAGTAACAGTAACTGTTCTCGTCGAAAAATCAGATGAGAAAATTGGTACTTACGTACCGTAATCGTTGAATAATAAGGAGACGATATGATTGATAAATTGGGTGATCTTGTTGAGTATGGTATAGAAGGGATCGAATATATTGGCACGGGTTGCAAAACAGTTGCCGGATGTGACTCTTATAGTTTTTATACTGGCACAAAAGCCGCGGCGTTTTTTGGTATCGGGGGAATCGGTTTTTCAGTGCTTGGACCGGCAATCTTGCTTTTGCTGGCTGTAGGTGGAGTGTATTGGTGGTATCTGAGCAATCAACCCGGTGAGGTTGAATAGGAACAAACTACAGGTTTCTTTATGGTGGAAACCTTTGTAAAACCCGCGTTTGCGGGAACGAGGCCCAGCTTCGTAAGTAGGAACCGTGCCCTATGTCACAGGGCATGTTCAAAAATCCTTGATGTGATTAAAACTAAATTTAGAGGAATGATATGCCTGAATCAAAGGTTTTGGAAAGTGAGTTTACGATGAAATCGTATGTATTAGCGTTCATGAGTTATCTTGGCATTTTATGTTTGGTGCCAATCCTGTTGAATAAGGATGATGAATATGTTTATTTCCATGCCCGGCAAGGATTAGTATTGTGGATATGGAGCGTCATTGCGATTTTCGCACTCTATATTCCTGTCATTGGACAATTCTTCTTCGGCTTATCTGCTTTTATCATCTTAATATATTCATTTGTCGGGATAACTTCCGTATTGCTGGCCAAAGCCTGGAAACTTCCGTTTGTTGGTGATTGGTCAGAAAAATTATAAAAAAAGAGATGAGATCGGAGTTCAACTCACAAAATGCTCCCTTGAAGTCAGTTGGTTTTTAGTCGAAAAAACTATGGATCAACTGATTTTCGTCCATATCCAATAATGTATTCTCATGATAATCAATTTTTAGAGCTGTGCAGGTACTTTTTTAGCCACGAAGTACACGAAGAACACAAAGTAAAAAAGGGAATATGCACCAGAAAACTTGAAAATCAGGGTTTCACGGAGGACTTCATTTATATAAAAAACCTTTTTTTTCGTGTTCTTAGCGTTCTTAGCGGCTCATTTTCAAACCCACCTGCACAGCTCGAATAATTTGAGGATGAAATCCTGTGACCGGTCACCACGGTAGTTCACTTCTTCTGATACAGCAGGAGTTTTCTACATAAAAAACATGAGAGCATGGTTCTGAGAATACATGCGTCATAGCTGAAAATTTGTTAGAGGTGTTTTTATTCAGACATTAACAATCAATATCCCCTTAACAGCGTAATAAATGTGTAGTCTGAGCAGGAAAAAATTCTTTTTTGAAAGTTAAACCAATCCCAGACAGAAAACGTTAGTTTTGGCGCCCCTGGAAGCCGGATCAAGTCCGGCATGACAATCACTCCACAGTGTCATTCCGGGCGAAGACCCGGAATCCAGAAAATTCCACAAAACTACACATTTCTGCTTAGGTTTGGTTTATTTCAGAATTGTGTCATGTTTCGGTGCTAAGTATAAAAAATGGAGTTGTGATATGCCAAGTATAGTTGTAGGAACATTGTCTTTTGCTTTAGGATTGTGGAGTTTGTTCATTTGGTGGTGGTCTGTGGCTGAATTTTTACGGGGATTCACACCTATCGCTCTCATATTGTTCGGACTGATTGCCATAGGCGCATCAATGTCCACAAAGGAAAACAGGACAAAGGACAAAAAGGATAATGACTTATGAGTATTAAAGATACCTGTCCTCAACGAGAAACTTGCTTGAACAGTGATGATTGTGGCGATAAAAAGATTTGTCCGCAAAGATATAAAAAATATATCGTCATCACTGCAATCATTTCTTTAATTTTTGTATTTGCGGTCGTCCGATACGAATTGTATGACGAATACTATGGCTCACAGAAAAATACCAGCCATCATGCGATCTTCCCGACACCGGATGCAAATCAATATCAGCCTCGGAACCCTGTGCCTGGTCCATCGCTGTCTCAACAAAATACTCAGCCTGGCAATGGTAATGGCGGTCCATATCGTTCACCAAACCCCAATGGAGGTCACCGTTCCCCCCCCAATAACGGCCCACTCCGATCACAGAATCCTAATGGAGGAGGTCCATACCGTTCACAAAATCCTGTGAATGCTGTTGCTGTGGCGCAAACTCAAACTCCGATGGCAACCATGCCTGTCCAGCAAAGCCCCCTGGTACAGATAATCGAGTTTGCCAAACAAACGGTGGTGAACATCAGTACAATTCGCCCTATATCTACCCAAAAACAGAATCAAAATCCGAATCAGCAAGCTGGATTCACTTCACCTAATAGTGGTGAAGGAATGGAAAGTATCGGATCAGGCGTAATTGTCACCCAGGATGGGTATATTGTCACCAATTATCATGTTGTGCAAAAATCACCGGATCTTTACGTCATCGTTTTCACAGACAATGGAACATCCCAGTACCCTGCTGAGATCATTGCCATGTCAGAACGACTTGATCTGGCGTTGATAAAGATTGAACCGAATATGATGCTTCAACCAGCTCCCTTGAGTAATGATCGCAGACTCAGCCTGGGCGAAGAAGTCGTCGCGATTGGCAGTCCTTTTGGTCTGGACCAGACTGTGAGTAAAGGGATCATTTCCGGCTTAAAAAAATCAATCAGAATTGACAACATCACCCATAAGAATCTGATCCAGACAGATGCCGCCATCAATCGGGGGAATTCTGGAGGACCATTGATTGATATGACCGGTTATGTCATTGGGATAAACACAGCCATTTATGTCCCATCCGCGTCTTTTGCAGGGATCAGCTTTGCGGTTTCTTCCAAGGATGCGATCGAATTTTTAGAGGACTTGATTCGGTTACCACGCATTCAGCCAAATCTGAATGCCCATGCAAAAGCAATTAGGGTCGCGGCGGTAAACGCACCGGCAATTGTGGCCGGAACGCCCAATCCGCATGGTGATAGAGGTCCCTGTGAACTATGTCATCAGATTATCGGAAATCAATCCACCGGACAGTTCAACAATGCCATGCCTGTCGCGGCGGTCATTGCGCCACCCATCATGGCAGGTGCCGCCATGCCGCATGGCGACAGGGGACCTTGCGAACAATGTCATCAAATCATCAATCCAACTCAGTCTAATGCGGCCATGCCTGTCGCCGCGATCATTGCGCCACCCATCATGGCAGGTGCCGCCATGCCACATGGTGACAGGGGACCTTGCGAACAATGTCATCAAATCATTGGCAATCAATCACCTGGACAGCAATTCGCTGCTTCCCCCAATGTTGTCGCGCAACAGAATCAATTCGCCATGCCACCCGGACGTTATCAGGGGAATCAGGTTCCAGGCCAACCACAGGGAGCAAATGTGGCGTTCACTGTGCCAAACATGGATTTGGAGTGGATGGGGGCCTTCCTGAAACAAATGACTCAAGATGTCGGTGGCGGTGTGTTTTTAAGTGCGATTACACCGAATTCCAAGGCACAGAAAGCTGGTTTGCAAGCAGGTGATATCATCTTTCGGGTGGAGGGGAAAAAAATACTGGATCCAAAAGATCTGATTGAGTTTACAAAGAATATCAATGATACCGCACGCGTGTCAGTGATCAGGAATGGGAATAAGCAGGATATCTTTGTGGACCTGCAGAACAAACCCGCGCCTGTTGACAATGTCGGTCCACCGGAAGTAACTCCACCAGATCAACCTGCGGCAGTAGGAAATGGTATTCAACAACCGATTGCTGGAAATGGTGCTGAACCACCGTTTGCTGGAAATGGTGCTGAACCACCGTTTGCGGGAAATGGTATTCAGCGTCCTCCCAGACGCAGACCAGCTCTGACTGAACTTGAATTATTAGGAATGGAGCTTACCCCGAATATGAACGGACAAGCTCAAGTCACTGATATTGGACGTAATTCAGTGGCATTCCGGTCTGGCATTCGAATGAATGATCTGATTCTTTCAATTGATCAGGTTCCCATTGAGTCACTTGCCACCGTCAATGAGTTGATCAATATCAACCAACCGGACAATGCTATTGAAATTGTACGGGGTAACCGTCAATTTTTTATCAGACTCACCGACAACCCCATGCCACAGAATCAACAGGCAATGGCTGGAAATGTCGCTTTGCAGAACCGTATGTCGGCAAATCAAGGGGGTGGGGCAGTGAATGGAGCTATGCAGAATCCTGCACCAGGACCAGCAGTCACAGAACTGGAAATATTAGGAATGGAAATTAAACCCACTCCAGAGGGCGGGGCGCTTGTAAGAAATGTTGATATCAATACCCTGGCATACAATGCGGGAATTCGAAAAAATGATATCATCGTCTCAATTGATCAGGTTCCAATAAAAGATCTTGCTACGATGCAGGAAATGATCAACGTCAAACAACCCGATAATCTGGTTGAAATTGCGAGAAATAATCGTAAGCAATTTTTAACTCTTAAATAAATAGGGGGGATCCAGTATGGCTAGTGGAGAAAGTAATCAAATAAGAAGACAGTCTACAAGACAAGCAGATGCATCAGAGACTGTTCTGCAATTGAACAGGCTTGAGACAAACCCCTGGAGAAATACCGGGGAGAGTTCACGAATTTCTTCGTCAATTATCACAAGAACCTTGCCTCGATCAAATAATGAAGATTCTGACCAGCCAAGGAACTTTGTCAAATTTTCAGAAAACGAAAATCCATGGAAAAAAGCTGAAACCCAACAACCCGAAAAGGTCGGACCCCTGAACATTACTAAAAGGACCCATGTATACCATGCAACGAATAATCCATGGGATCGAGCCGCTGAGCGAGAGCGTATAGCCGCGGAACAACGCCTTGCGGCGCAAAAGGCTGAAGAGGAAGCAAAAGCGGCAATTGCCGAGCAGGAACGACAATTGAGAGAAGCCGAACTGGAACGCATCACAGTTCAACGGGCTTTGGATGAAAGAAAAGCGGCAATTGCCGGGCAGGAACGACAATTGAGAGAAGCCGAGTTGAAACGTTTGACTGAGCAGAAAAAAGAAGAGACTCGAAGAGCGGCTTTGGCTGAACAGGAGCTTCAGGCAAAAGAAGCTGAACTGAAGCGTTTGGCCGCACAAAAAGAAACTGAGGCCCGAAGAGCGGCGTTGGCTGAGCAGGAGCTTCAGGCAAAAGAAGCTGAACTGAAGCGCTTAACTGAACAAAAAGCGGCAGAGGCGGGAAGATTGGCCTTGGTAGAACAGGAACTTCTGGCAAAACAACGGGAACTTGAACAGCAATCCTCGAAGGAAAAAGAAAAAGAGTACCTTGCCGAACAGGAAATTCAGACAACTGAAGAAGATTCGGAAACGCAGGATTCCGAACATGAGCAGGAACTTCAGGCAAAAGAAGCTGAACTGAAAATTTTAGCTTCGGAGAAGGCCGAAGAAGAAAGAAAAATTGCTTTGCTTGAGCAGGAGCGTCAGGCAAAAGAAACCGAATTGAAGCGTTTGGCCGCGGAGAAAACCGAAGACGAGAAAAGAGCCGCGATGGCAGAGCAGGAGCGTCAGGCAAAAGAAACCGAATTGAAGCGTTTGGCTGCGGAGAAAGCCGAAGACGAGAAAAGAGCCGCGATGGCAGAGCAGGAGCGTCAGGCAAAAGAAGCCGCATTAGAACTTCAAGTTGCTCAGAAAGCAGCAGAAACAAGAAAAGCGGCTCTTGCAGAGCAAGAACGTCAGTTAAAGGAAGTAGAGCAGGAACTTCACGCAGCACAGAAGGCCGAAGAAGAAAGAAGATTTGCCCTGTATGAACAAGAACGTCTGGCAAAGGAAGCTGAGGAGGACCGTTTGGAAAAGGAAGCAGAATTAGAAAAACAAGCCTTTGAAATTCCCGGTGAAAATACAAGCCGACGGGGTTTTAATATTCCTAAAATCATGCTGGAACGCCAATCTGTTCAGGAACGTCAGGCAAAAGAAAAGGCAGAGGCTGAACTGAAAGCTTCTCAAGTAGCCCGGGAAGACCGGGCAAAAGAAAAAGCAGAGGCTGAAAGAACCGCATCCCTTGCGACCAGCGAAAGTCAGGCCCGTGAAGTGGAATCTGAACCACGGGTATCCCCGGAGAAAACCACAAAGGTAGAAAATGAAACAGCACTGGTTGTTGTTAATACAAAGCAAAAGAAAAAAAGGTCTATAGCGGTTTCAGGTGTTGGAAGCAAACGTGTGTCTCTCCCAAAAGTGCGTGAGACTTCTGATAAAACAGACACTGTCAGGAAAAAAGTTGGTTTCGGATTTTTTAGAGCTAAAGCAAAAGGAGAAACCGAAACCAAAAATGAAAATTCAGTCATCAAACCGGCTTTGCAAAGCCGACTTGGTTTTCGTAAAAAGGTAGAAACTGAAAATTCTGAAGCCAGGTCACAAACACCTAAAAAAATAAATTTCGGGAAATCCTTCAAATTACCGGATTTTTCAATAGCGTCATCCAAACCAAAACAGAAAATCAGTATTGAGGTTTCAGGAACTAAAGAAGCATCAACTTCCGAAACTGAAACGTCTTTAATCAAAGCCAGGTCAGGGAATACACTGGACTCTGGAAAAAAACTTTTTACTTCCTATGAAGTAAAAAGAAAGAAAAAAGCATAATCATTTTCTAAAATTTGTAATCGTAAAAAATTTCCTGCTGTCAATAATTTGGTGAAGAAATCCTGTGGTTTCCCACGATGTCATCCCCGTGAAAACGGGGAACCAGGAGTGCGCCGATGGATTCCGTGTCAAGCACGGAATGACGCCGGGCAAAGGTTTGAACCGGATGCCATCGTCAGAAAATTTACAGCGGGAAAAATTATTAGTCCAATCATGAGGGGGTATATGAAAAAAACACAATTGAGAATAGGTATTGATCTTGGCACATCAAGAACAGCAGTTCGTTCAGACCGTGGCGCAAAAGCCGTTTTTCCATCGGTGGTCGGGTATCCACGAGACATTATTGGAACCAAGCTGTTGAATGGAACAAAAGCCGTGGGTGATGATGCCATTGAAAAAAGGTCATACTTGACGCTGATCAATCCTCTGGATTTGGGCGTGATCAAGGAAACAAGTGAAATCGATATGGAAGCGGCAAAAGATATTTTGGAACATGCCATAGCGATTACGCAACCGGAAGAACATGATGAGATTTGTGCTGTGATTGGTGTTCCTGCCAGAGCCTCCTTTTCCAACAAGGAAACTCTGCTTCGCTTGGCAAAAGAACTGACTGAAGTGACACTGGTCGTTTCTGAACCATTCATGGTGGCCTATGGGATGGGCAAACTGAACAAGGCTATCATGATTGATATTGGTGCCGGAACAACGGATATTTGCGCGTTGAAAGGGGTTGTGCCCAATTCAGAGGATCAGGTTACAATCTCAAAAGGCGGAGATCATATTGACCATCTGTTGAAGGCGATGATACAGGAACATTACCCTGATATTCAGATCACCAAACGCGTTGTTCAGAATATTAAAGAAAAATACTCCTTCGTTGGAGACATCAAAGAACCGGTGATCGTTCAGTTCAGAGCCAATGGAAAACCCAAGGAATATGATGTGTCTAAAGAAATAAAAGCCGCCTGTGAATCTTTGATAGCGCCGATTGTCGAGCAGGTTGAATATTTACTGGTCCGGTTTGATCCTGAAGATCAGGAAGAAGCATTACTGAATATTTATCTTGCTGGAAACGGATCTCTGATCAGGGGCCTGGACAAAGCAATCGCGGAAAAACTGAAGGAATGTGGTGAGGTCAAGGTGTCCTGTGTGGCTGATCCTGATTTTGCAGGATGCAATGGGGCCTTGAAGCTCGCGGTGGATCTGCCGATTGAGCACTGGCATCAAATCGGAGACGTCATAGGATCTTAAACTCATGGTAATGGCAAAACGCATTTTTTCATTCATTCTATGGGCATTGGTCCTGGTTTTTACCCTGGAAAATTTTGATATTGTCCAGGTGCGATTTATTGCAGGGCCTCTTGTGAAAATGCCCCTTGCGTTTGTTTTGGTGATCGGCTTTGTTGCCGGTTATCTACTTGCCGCAATCAGCACAAGAATAAAAATATACAAGCGTGACAGAGAACTGGAAGATAATGATTAAAGCGGAACGATCGGTCAAAAATGCAATTTTCTAAATGTACTGTTTGTTATAAAACAATTGGCTGGACGGGGCTTGTCTCCAATATTTTTCTGTCAGGCTTGAAGTTGTTTGTCGGGATCGTCGCAGGCTCGCAGGCGCTGATTGCGGACGCGATGTATTCATTTAAAGATCTCATTTCGTCGGTTCTGATCATCATCGGATTGAAAATTTCCTTAAAACCGGTTGATCTTGAGCACCCTTACGGGCATGGCAAGGTTGAATTTATCCTTACCTTGGTGGTCAGTGTGGTCTTTATCGGTTTGACGGGATTAATACTCCTGTTGACCATGGACCATTTTTTTCAGGGCTACCACAAACCACCTCACCTTATCGCGTTAGCTGTCGCTGTATTTTCCGTCGTCGCGAATCTGTTCCTGTTCAAATATACCAGATGTGTTTCGACTCAAATCAACAGTCCAATGGTCAAAACCTTATCCAAGCATCATGGTGCTGACGCCTTGTCATCCGTCGCTGTTTCGGCGGGTATCATCGGCGCGCATTACATGGGCCTGATCTGGATGGATTCGCTGGTAGCCGTCTTTGAAACGATCCATCTGTTATATCTCGGTGTTGAGATATTCTGGGAATCGTTTAAAGGTTTGATGGATTATTCCGCTCCAGCCGATGTTTTGAGAAAAATTCAACAGACAGTATTGGACTTTGACGAGGTAAAGACGGTAGAAACCCTCAAAACAAGGCAAGTTGGACAAGGTATATGGATTGATATTGTGATTGGAGTGAATCCTGATTTGAGAGTGGATGAAGCCTATGATGTCGGGTGTCAGGTTGAAGCTGTGCTGTTTGAAACGATCGAGCATGTGGCCGCTGTGAATGTACGTTTTGGAGCTCATGATTCCAGAAAACTCCTTACTCAAGGATTGTAATCATGAAAAAAGAACAATTTTTTTGTGAAAGCCAGTGGAAAATAGGAGCGGCATTTCTGACAATTATCGCTGTTTCCTTATTTTTCTGGGGTGTCCATATTCTTACGGAGCACCACGAATACAACATCTCCTATGTTCCAGAGACATCGACTCCGGATTCTGCCAAGGCAGTTTCAGTCAAAGCTGAAGTTGCTCAAAAACCTGTATTTCCAGCCGATTTTGAAAAGACGATTGTCTCGATTGGAATTGACAGTGGCCAGGATACTCCACTTGCGATATTAGGTTCGGGGGTCCTTGTCAGCGATGATGGGCATATTGTGACGGCTGACCATTTGGTTGCCGGTTTATCCGGTTTACATGTTCTGCAAAACAATGTTCGTTATGAATCACATCTCATCAAAAGAGTTGCCAAGTCCAACATAGCCCTCTTGAAAATTGAATCACTCAAAGCCTTTCCCTTTACCTCCATTGATTGTTCGATGATTGAAATTGGTACGCCTGTTTACGCGTTTGGAAGGGATCAAGGGATCATAGCAAAAGAAGGCATTGCCCGGAATACAGGTGTGTCTCTGGCCATCAATGACATGATCTATCCTGACCTGATCACAACTGACGCGATCTATACCTGGGCTCAAAGCGGTGGACCCTTGATGAATGTTTTCGGCAATATGGTAGGACTGAACATCGCGATCAGTGGCCCACAGAATTCGATTCAGGGTTTTGCTGTACCGGCACCAACTATTTGCTCAAAATTCCGAGAGATTGTTCACGTTGATTCGATCACAAATATTAAGGTTTATGCCGGGGGCCTCACCAGTCAGTTCTGGAAAAACACCAGAGAAACAGCGAGTGAATACGCTACTCAAATTCGAAATACGATTGAATCCAGTTCATCATCTGACTTGATGGTCTACATCGAAGGGAATAAGGGGGATCTCTGGAAACAAGCCAGATTTGTCGCGGATCGAATGGCTGAAATCTACAATAAGGCTGATGGGATCAACTACTTGAACAATGCGGTGAGTGATCCTGAACTCAATTTTTTCGGCTACCATATCAGTGGGGTTATCGGACTCCTGCTCCTCGGGTTTGTCTCCGGTATCAGTGCCGGTATGGTGACAATGGGCGGTGGGATCATTAAAGTCAGTGGCTTGATGATTATTTTTGGCTATGGTCTGATCATCATCCGGCCTGTGGCCTATATCACTAATATATTTGTCTACAGTGCCGCGGCCCTGCGTTACAAAAAAGACAATCTGATTTCCTGGCACAACGTAAAACCGCTCATTCCATTTGCGCTTTTTGGTTTCGTTTTTGGCTATTTTACAGGGATTTATTTAAACAATTCAACAATCAGAATGATGCTTGGGATATATGCGTTATTGATTGGAATAAAAGTGGTCACAGAAATTATAAGAAGCGCCATGGGATATCCTGAATTTGAAGGGATTTCTCAAAACCAGACAGGTCATCGCTTCAAAAATAGCTGGCTGGGATTGCCGATGGGAGTTATGAGTGGTATTTTGGGAATCAGCGGGGGTGTCATTGAGGTTCCATTACAGCGTTATGTTGCCAAAGTTCCTTTGAAAGAGGCCATTGCCAACAGCTCCGTGTTAGTTTTCTGGACATCTTCACTGGGTGCTGTAATCTCCATGGTGCATGGTGCGGGGATTGGCGCGTTTGAGATCGATACCCCTCTGATCCTGGCATTGATTGTAATACCCGGTGCGTATTTCGGTGGAATGGTGGGAGCATGGCTTACCAAAATAATGCCGATAAACCTCCTCAAGAGTATCTACTGTGTCTTGATGTTCTTAATTGCGGCACGAATGATGTTATTCACTTTTTAATCCGGGATAATTTCGGGAGCAACCCTGACTTGATTATCAAGTAATTACCGGGGCTCTCATACAATGTCATCAACTCTGAATGGTGCTGAGCATTAATTCCCCCTTGGTTTAAGGGGGATAGGGGGATGTAATTCTGAGTGTTAAATCCCCCATACCCCCTTTGTAAAGGGGGATTATCCAGCGAAGAATTTTTTAAGTTGACGACATTGGGCTCTCATAGCCCGATGTGTTCGGAGGAACTCCGTATAAAAATAACAAAGACCGAATCAGAACGCATGCCATTGAGTGTCTGGTTCGTACAAAAAACAATCGTTAATGTGGAGAAACCATGGCAAATAAAAAGAAAATAGAGGTTGATGTTGATTTTTCAGATACCCTCAGTTTTTACCTGCATTCCGGATTGAAGACAGCGCAGAAAATTTCTGATGCGTCGATTGAGTGGTATCGGAACATTTTTTCTCTCGAAAATGAGGAAAAAACTGATTATTTTTATGCCAAAGGAATTGATCACGCAAAGAAAGGAAAATACGCAAAGGCGATTCCCTTACTAAGCGCAGTCCATCAGGGCATGCCCCAGGATGCTGAGGTATTACACTATCTTGGACTATCCTATCTGAAAACAGGTGAAGAAGAGAAGGGACTCGCCTGTTTGGAAAAAGTGACAAAAATTGAAGGAACCCATACAAAAACAATGATCCTGCTTGGTTTGCTCTATAGCAAAAAGAAGGACTATGAAAAAGCGGTCGCGGTTCTTGAAAATGCGGTTGCCTATGAAAAAAAGGATCCCGCGCTGTATTATCGCCTGGGGTTTGCGTATGATAATCTGAAAAAACATGACAAGGCCATTCAATGTTTTGAAAAAGCACTTGATCTGGATCCCGACAATGTCAATGTTTGCCAGGCTCTTGGACTTGCGCATGAGTCTCAGGGAAATCGGGACGAGGCCGTTGCGTATTTCAAGAAAGCCCTGGAAATGGAAGAGAAAGTGTGAGGCCCTATGGGGGATGAAACCACAATTGACAGGGAACAAGAGGAACGAATACGCCGCACAAGAGAACTGGCGGAGCGTTTGTTTCAGGATGAAATCAACCCCAAAAAAGCATCCCGCAAGAAAAAACAAGGTCCTATCGTTTTAATTTATTTCATAGGATTTATTGTTTTTGCGATTTCAGTCTTATACCGTGTCAATATGTTCATTAGTTTGGAAGAAGAAGTTTTTGCCTCGGTGGGACAGATTGATGTCGCGTTGCAAAGACGAATGAATTTATTTGAGAATATTGTGAACACAACACTCAATCAAGGGATTCTGGAATATAAAATTGTTAAAAATGTCGCGGATTCCCGTGCGGGTTTTGCTCAAAATTCTGAACTCAGTGGTGTGGTTGACAACCTGGAAAATCTGGAGGCTCTTAAATCCTCACTCGAGGGGGCTTCTTTTTCCAAACTGATTGCGCTGATGGAACAATATCCGGAAATAAAATTTTCAGACAACTATTCCCGGTTGATCAACAACCTGGTTGATCTGGAAGATCTCCTGCTTAGAAAACGAGATGCCCGAATTGAACAAATCCGCATTTACAATACCGCGATTACCACGTTTCCTTCAACGTTTCTCGCAAAAATAACAGGGTTTAAGCGCTATGAATATTTCGAAATGGAGCTACAGTCCCTCCATAACGTGCCAATGTTGAAACCAACTATGTTTAAGCGACTTTTACCTGAATCCAGGAAGAGCCCATGAGATTTGAAGCCTGTAAACAATGCCGAACTGAACAGGGGATCCACTCCTTTTTAGTCAATCTGTTCATGGCCCTTTTTAAAGGGGTGCTGGGTGTTTTAACCGGAAGCGCGGCGCTGGTCGCTGACGGGTTGCATTCTTCAGCCGATGTGATCGCCACCAGTGTGACCATGGTCAGCGTTTGGATATCCGGAAAACCGGCAAGTAAATCCTATGCGTATGGCTATGGAAATATTCAGTTTATTTCCGCGGCAATTGTTGGAATGATCCTGTTGTTAGGTGCGCTTTACTTATTTGTAAACGCCACCATCAACATCGTCAGTGGTCTCATCGAAAGCCCCAATATGCTGGCCGTGATTGGCGCCATCGTTTCTATCACCATGAATCAGTTATTGTTCCATTATCAAAAGTGTGTCGGGCAGGAAAACAACAGTCCGGCAATCATGTCCAATGCCTGGGACAATCGTTCGGATGCGCTTTCCTCAGCGGCGGTGTTGTTTGGAATCATTGTGGCTGTTTTAGGTTTTCCGATCGCGGATCCCTTGGCGGCTATCGCTGTTTCACTCGTAATCGTCAAGATCGCTGTTGAACTTCTTATCGATGCGGTCAATGGATTGATGGATCATTCACCAGATATCACTGAATTGCATGAAGTTTATCGTGTTGCTGAAAGCATTGAAGGGGTTCGTGGTATTTCATCCCTTAAAATGAGACGTCATGGTGAAATAACACTGGTTGATATTGGAATCAAAGTTCCCCCGGATATGAGAGTTTATGAAGGCGATTTAATTGCTCTGGCGGTGAAGGTAAAAGTTTCCAAATCCATGGAGCATGAAACGGACGTTCAAGTTTTTGTAGGAGTTTGAAATGAGGCCAAAAGAGTTTTCAGTTCCCATGGGAATTGTTGTGCTGATTGTTATATCGATTCTCGCGATTGGTTATAATAATAAATTAACCAAAGAAAATTCATTGCCGCCAACCGACCCGAATCAGCAGGATCTGACTCAATCGACACTACATCCAGCAGTTCAAGGGGTTCCGCAAACACCTGATATCCCAGTGCAGATGGCTCCACAAACTCAGTCAACGATTCCTACTCAAGTTCCCTTGAAAGCAGCTCCAACAAGGTTCAGAGATCCCCTCATAGTGACGTTCAGCGGGACTATTACGGCTGCGCATGAAATTGTTGATCAAGGTGGGATGACGCATATGTTTATTCAAAATGACATGGGTCTGGAACAGGAAATATCTGTGGCACCAGCATGGTATCTTGTATTCATTGGTTGCCCTTTAGCCACTGGAACGTATGTCGATGGGAAAGGTTTTGTTTTCGATAGAATGGATGGTGACGCGTCGATTTACGCGAAAAAAATTCGCCTGGCAACAGGAGTTTGTCGATTCCGCAATGATGAAGGATTTGCGCTTTGGTCTGATCGGTTGAGATAGCAGGGCTGTTCCGTTCTCTGGTAGGACGGGACTACGTGCCCGTCAAACATACGATTTTTGGTGTTGGCGGGGCCTGTAATCCAATGTCGTCAACTTAAGAAATTTTTCGCTGGGAAATCCCCCTTTACAAAGGGGGCCAGGGGGATTTAACGCTCAGAATGACATCCCCCTAACCCCCTTGAACCAAGGGGGAATGGAGACACAGGACCATTCAAAATGCTTAAGTTGACGACATTGGCATGTAATCCCCGCCTACCATCCGGTTGACGCTCAAAATAAGGAGAAATGAACAGCCCTGACTGGATACCTGCCTTCGCAGGTAGGACATTGAAGGGCAAACTGTAAACTAAAATGCAGTCTTTTTGAGAAGAAAAATTAAAACAGATTGGGGAAAAAGCGTTCTCTGTTTTGGGGCATTTTTAGCTAAATGAAATGCGTTGACAGACTCTCGATCGCATCAGAATCTTTCATGATATATTCAATCAACGATAACAGATAAACAATCTCCCTGCTCATCTCTTTCATCTCAGAATAATACCATTCCGCCTGCTGATCCTCGTTTTTCCTGAGAGCCTCCACCGTATTTTGGGCCACTTCATGAAAAAACACATGCAACTCATCCAGTTTTTTAATCTCTTGGATTGAATTGTAATGTTGTGCTTGGAGATTTTTAGTCCAAAACCCGAGATCGCACTCAGTTGCTGTTGCCAGCGATGTGTGTCGTCCTCGATTTTTGAAGGCGGAAGGCATATTTTCTGTCCATTGCACATGCTTCAATCGCACATGACTGACCTGAAGTGGACTACCAAGGTTCTGTTCCGGATCACGCTGAGTCTTGGTGTTCATGAGATAATCCAGCAAAGAACTCAAGGGATGCGACATCTTTTCCTGGCGCTCCTGCATTTGCGTTGAGGCAAGTTCCAATTCTGTCAAAAGATAGATAATCTCCCGACTTACTTCAGTCAGACTTTCCAGCTTCAGATTGATTTCCTCCGTGGTTTTATCCGTCCGGTTTGACATAAGTTCGGAAACTTTGTCATGAAACTGAGTATGAACAGAATCCAGCCGTTGAACCGCGTCAAACTGATGAAACTTTTTCAATCCTGAAGCCTTCAACCATAAACCCAAATCGCATTCCATATGGTTATCGACAGGAGAAAGTGTCTCCTCATTTGTCAGTGCCTGTTTCAAATCAAACATCCATTTCAAATGCAGGATTCTGGCAATATTCACATCGAGAGTTTCACTATTTTTTCGCATAGACCGATTCTCCATTCAACTTCACAAAAGTAATTTCAAAATTTCCCTGAGATTCTCACAACCGGGCTATGGCCCACAACTGCTTTCCCATACACTCATAAATTTTCATAATCAAGAGTAGTTTTTATCTCAGTTCAATTGACTTATTCCTGATGATCTTATATGTGAAGCTGGTGATCTGATTGTTAACAATTTTGCATTAATTTATGAACGTGAACCAAACATGGGACTCTTGATGGAAAAACAACCGGTTCTATTAATCATAGATGATGAGCCAGACCTTTGGGAGACGATCAAAAACGCTCTCAAGCGGGAAGCCTATGAACTGGTATTTGCTCAAAATGGAAAGCAGGGTCTTGAGCTTTTTCATGAAAGAACTCCCAGCCTCATTCTATTGGATTTACGCATGCCGGGCATGAACGGCCTGGAGTTTCTGCAAACCATCAAACCAGAACCCTCTGATCCATATTTTGTTTATGTTTTGACAGGACATGGAAACAATGAAGATGTTAAAGCTTGTTATGCGGCAGGAGCTCACGGGTTTTTACGTAAACCTTTCAACATCCATGAGCTTCGTGGAGTCTTGAAACGAAGCATTCAGCTCATTAAAAACAGGGAATTAAGTTCTAACAACAAAGATGCTTACGTCGATTTTATTGTAAACAGCTCCAACTGTCGTACACCGGAACAATTAACTGAAACCTTCTTCGAAGCTGTCAAACGCCTTTATTTTGAAAACTGGGGTTCACTCAACGTTTCAATCCTTACCAGGAATGAGGGGAGCGTTTTTGGACTTTCAGACCAAACCTCAGTTGTGAAAGATGGTGCCGCACTTGAGCGGACAGACTTAAATTCTGTCACGAACCTGAGTGCCTTGGAACAGAAAATATTAAAAAAAACATTGAATGAATATACGGTTGAAACCAAAGAAGGTCAGGCAAAGGATGCACCCACAGTCCATGCCGCCTGGGCAATTTTCTGGGAACTGGAGGGGGATCCTGCTGATTCAAGTGGGCTGGCGGTCCTCATACGCAATTATCCATCGCTTGAATGTTCTGATGAAACTCAGTTGGCAACGAGGAAAAATATCAGGGAAGACATTGAGAATGCTGTGGCCAAGATGCTTGAACGGGTTTCTGAAGTTATGGAAAAACTCAACACCCAAAGAAAGCTGAAAGAAACCAATGCTTTGCTGGAAAAACAAAAAACCGAACTTGAACATGAACGGGAAACAACTAAAAAGATTGTGCTTTTCTCTGTGCAGGAATTTCAGGTCATCTTTGAGGACAGCAATGACAATCAGGAAAAACAGATGGAACTTTGGGAAAACGCGCTCGCCTCTGTTAAAGAATCCTTCAATAAAGCCCTTGAGGCCACTGAAAATACGGTTAGAAGTCGAAATCAACAAATTTCAATGTGGAGGGATTCTGTGGATCAAGTGACCCGGTCCTTCACACAGGCAATGTCCTGTTTCACCGAATTGCAACCCGGCCAGCAGACCTTTCTGACGAATCTGAATAAACTGAAATCCCTTTACAGTGACACGGATTTGAATGAAAAACTAACACCCGGACAAATGAGTCATACCGACGTGTCGGGCCAACAGGAAAACGTTGATGACCTGCTGGCCTCCTTAGGCTTGTGAAACTCAGCGTCCGGAAACCCGATCAAAAGTTTCCACCTGTGCAGGTGGTTTGAAAATGAGCCACCAAGAACGCTAAGAACACGAAAAAAAGGTTTTTTATATAAATGAAGTCCTCCGTGAAACCCTGATTTTCAAGTTTTCCGGTGTATATTCCCTTTTTTACTTTGTGTTCTTCGTGTACTTCGTGGCTGAAAAAGTACCTGCACAGCTCGATGTTATTTATTGAACGTTTCTTAGCCGGATAATACATCTTCAGAAAATAAAATGAAAAAACTGCCACTCATTTTGATCATTGACGATGAAACCGATATTTGGGATGTGATTTCGCACGCCCTCAAACGGGAGTCTGTTGAGTTGATCTTCGCGAAAAACGGGAAGGAAGGCCTGGAACTTTTTTATGAACGGAAGCCCCTTGTGGTGCTTCTTGATCTGCGCATGCCTGTCATGAACGGAATGCGCTTTCTGGAAACGCTCCAACCCAAACATTCAGACCCTTATTCTGTGCTGGTTTTAACCGGTCATGGGGACGATGAAGAAGTAAAAATCTGTTACCAATCGGGCGTTCATGGATTTCTGCGTAAACCAATCAATGTGTTTGAACTTCGTGGACTGCTCCTGCAGACGATTGAACTGAAACAGGCACAGGTTGATTTAAAAAATCAGTTTGAACAACTCCGGCAACTCCAGCTTGAGAAAGATCAGGAATCGCATCGGTTAGCCGATGAACAAGACATTTCCGGTTTTTTCAGCTCTGTGTTTTATCTGTTTGTTCTGGCCAACCTGGAAGAACGGTCGGTGGATGAAATTCTCGAATCCGCTGAAGACTTTTTAAAAAATGAGATGAAGCTCGATGTCGTATTGATGCTGGACTCCGAAAAATCTAACAGTGTTTTTCAGGAAGGAGAACAGGAGCTTTTGCTAAGGGCTGTCATTTCCGGAGAATCCATCACTCGTCTGGAACAGGCCTTCATCTGCTATGTCCCGCCGTTGGCTGTTCTGGTGAGAGATCAAGTCAATATTGATCAGGATAAAATTCAGACTTTCGTTTCAGCGGCCGCGTCACGACTGCTCTTCGCCATTGCGGAAGAAAACAAACGTATCATGAACAGAATCCTGGAAGAGGCCATTTTCATGGTCAATTCCAGGGGGAAAATCGAGCCGGGTTTCAGTGATGTGTGTTTATCCATGTTTCAAATCAAAGATCGGGAGCAGTTTATTGAAATGCTTCCCGGTGAATTGTTGTTCGGGAAAAACGCTAAAGCGGAACAATTCTTTGAATGGCTTCAGTTATGTTATAACAGTTTTCTGGATTTTGATGATTTGGTGGCTGTTCAACCCTCTGAACTTCTTACTGAAGAGGGCAGATGCTTAAGTTTGAAAATGAGTCCGGTCTATAATAATGATCGACAACTGCATTTCATTTTGTTCAAATTGACTGACATCACTGAACAAAAACTTCAACGTGCCAAAGTCACGGAAGAGGAAGAACACAATGCGATGATCATCAAAGTCGCCTCCGATCAGGAAGGCTTTCTCCAGTTACTGGATGAGGTGGAGATGTTATTTCTGGAAATTTACGGGGAATTGAGCCTGCCTGAGGAGGAACTCAATATCCAGAAACTGTTTCGCTATTTTCACACTCTCAAAGGCGGAACAGCCAGTTACGGCATGAAACGTGTCGCCGCCGCGTTCCATGAACTTGAAAATCAACTGACCCTCTTTCAGGATTCCTTTCAGTCTATTGATCTAATATTCATTTCCCAAATGCTCAACAACACCAACGAAGTTCAGGCGCTTTACAACCAGACCCTGGAATACCTCAACGCCTTTATCCCTCAGGCTCCCGGCAAATCCCGCGAAAAAAACTATAAGGTTTCTGAATTAAAAGTTAAAAAGGTTGAAGAGGCCGCCGCCAGAATTCTGCCGATTCCCCTGTTACAACCGATACTGATCGAAGTGGATCGTTTGCGGATGGAACCGATTGGCTCACGCTTCAAAAGACTGGTCTTCATGGTGGAAGAACTTTCCACCCGTTTCAATAAACTGGTGGAAGTCAAACTTGTCGGGACAGACCTCGAAGTTCATATAGAGCCCCTGAGATACTTTTTGGGAACCCTGGTCCATTTGATCCGGAATTGTGTGGATCATGGGATTGAAGAACCGGAAACGAGAATCCGCAACGGTAAACCCGAAACCGGCACAATCACCATTAAAACCTTTAAAGAAGGAAATCTCTTAAAAATTTCGATTGCGGATGATGGAAAAGGGATTGATGTCAGAACCCTTGCGAGAATCGCTCTGGAAAAAAAGTTGATGAACGAAGAAGCCCTCGAAGCCGCCACAGAACAGGACTTGCTACAACTCATTTTCGCAGCTGGTTTTTCTACAAAAGAGGAAATTTCGGATATTTCCGGACGTGGTGTGGGAATGGGCGCCATCAAGAGCGCTGTGGAGGCTCTGCGAGGGTCCATCAGCATCATCAGCACGTTGGGCGAAGGAACAACCTTCGAAATTGCTATCCCCCATTTTTAATCAGGAAAAGATGGAACATCTGGAAAAACTGAAAATTCTGGTACTCGATGATGAAACCGATCTCTGGGAAACCATTCAGGATGCTTTGAAACGGGAACCTTATGAATTACACTTTGCCAAAAATGGCAGGGAAGGGTTAGAGCGTTTTTATGAAGTGAAACCCATCGCTGTCCTGCTTGACTTACGCATGCCCGTCATGGACGGTTTCGCCTTTCTGGACAAGCTTCGTCCAAACCGGGAAGATCCGTATTTTGTTCTTGTCCTCTCGGGTCATGGGGATGATGACGATGTGAAAGCCGCTTATCAGTTGGGCGCGCAGGGATTCCTTCGCAAGCCGTTCAATGTGTTTGAACTCCGGGGAATCCTCAAACAAAATATTGACTTAAAACAAACGCAAAACCATTCAAAACAGGAATTACAGCGTCTCTATCAGGAACAATTACAGGAAGCCGCCCGCCTGAAAGCCGAGCAGGAAATATCGGCCTTTTTCAGTTCGGTGTTCTATTTTGTGCTGGAAAATCTCGAGGAGAGGTCCCCTGAAGAAATATTGGCCTCCATTGAAAGTTTCCTGCGGGATGAAATGCGTCTGGATGTCGCGGTAATTCTGGATTCCCGACAACAACTGAACAGCTTCAATACCGTGGAAAAAGAACTACTGCTCAATGCGGAAGCGGAAGGAGAACTGATTTTTCGGGAAGGCGGTTATCTCATCTGCCTGATACGCCCCCTGTATGTCCTGATCAGAAATCCGCCGGATGATTTCGACCAGGACAAACTCCACACCTTTGTTTCTACCGCGGCGTCACGCCTGGGTTTCGCGATTGCCCAGGACAGCAAACGGATCATGCATGAGGTGTTTGAAGAAGCCGTACTCTTGATCAACAGTCTCGGAGAGATTGAACCCGGCTTCACTGATATTTGTTTGAAGTTGTTCCATATTGCCGATAAGGCCACGTTTCTGCAAACAACACCGGGAACCCTGATGTATGGAAACACCCCTGACGCGGAACACTTTCAGGAATGGATTCGCTTATGTTTTGAGGGGGCGCTGGATTTTTCGGACATGCGTGCGTTGCAACCGACAGAAATGAAATCCCCGGACCACAAAATTCTGGAGATAGAGATGATCCCTATCCGTGATAAGGATCAGAGTTTGAAATTTATATTGATAAAATTTAAAGACGTCACCGCCTTGCGTGAACAGCAGGTTGAACTTGAACACCAGCAACATGTGCAGTTAGCAACCCTGAAAGTCATCAAAAATCGATCAGCATTCCTGAATTATTATCGCCTGGTGATGGATAGTTTTTCCAGTCAGGACGCAATCTTATCGGTTCCGCATACTGATCTGATTCGTTCGTTACATACCGCAAAAGGGATGTCAGGTGTCTTTTACCTGAAAGGCATCCAGCAAAAATGTCATGATGCCGAAACCCTGTTAAAACTTGAACCGACACTTTCACCGGGAAGTTCTGTGATCGAATTGATCCAATCCATTGCTGACTGGCTTCAGGATTTCATCAACAAAGAGGTTTTACACTGGGTTCTGGGGGAAGATGACCGGTCCTTCACCGTTGACAAAAACTGGTTTTTACATATCCAGCGTCAGTTTCAGGTTCAAACGGATTTCACGCAGAACAGGGTTCAGCATCTTCTGCGGCAAATCACCTTCATCCCGTTGATATCTCTGTTCAAGCATTTTGAAACGGTTCTGCAGGATTTGGCAGTGGCTCGGGGTAAAAGTCTGTACCCTCTCATGATCAATGACGATTCCGGCATTTTTGTACCACCGAAGGTATTGGATAACTTAATAAACTCCATGAGTCATCTCTTTCGCAATGCGGTCGATCATGGCATAGAAACCACTGAGACCAGGACCATGCTGGATAAAAATGAAATGGGTCGTATTGATCTTCATTTAGAAAGTGATGCGACTCACCTGATCATCCGGGTTTCAGATGATGGACAAGGCATTGATCAAAACAAACTGTTGAAGCATGCCGTCTCAAAAAACCTGATTTCGGCTGAAAAAGCCACAACGCTGAACAACGATGAAATCCGGCATCTGGTTTTTTGGGATGGCCTATCCACAAAAGAAGAAGTTGATCTGGTGAGCGGTCGAGGTGTCGGGATGAGTGATGTGAGAGCCTCATGCAGGGAACTTGGCGGCACCATTGATTATCAAACCGGGATTGGTAAAGGAACCATCTGGACCATCGCTCTGCCCCTGGAACGTATTTATGGCGAACTGGTTCCGCCTGAATACTATGCGTTGAACATTGTTGAATCTGTCCCTGAAAAGTCGGGGGTTGGTCCTGTTTTCTGTCACAAATTGTAGGGGCGAACCTGTGTGTTCGAACTGATACCAATGTCGTCAACTTAAGGCGTTCTTCGCCGTGGAATCCCCTTTTCAAAGGGGTCATGGGGGATTTAAAGCTCAGAATAACATCCCACTAACCCCCTTGAACCAAGGGGAATTGGTGCCAGCGCCTTCACAATGTCGTCAACTTAAGGCGTTCTTCGCCGTGGAATCCCCCTTTTCAAAGGGGTCATGGGGGATTTAAAGCTCAGAATAACATCCCCCGCCCCAGCACCCTTAAACCAAGGGGGAATTGGTGCCAGCACCTTCACAGGGCTTAACTTAACAGACGTGGACGAGACGTCAGGAACCAGAGTAGTGTTAAAAAACTTTTGATCGGGTACTTACCATCCGGTTGACGCTAAGGAACATTCGAAAAATAAAACAGATAAATTCTCCGAACAATATTTCCTGTCGGGCACACGTAGAGACGCGCTATAGCACGTCTCTACAGACCAGAACAGGAGAGACTGGATTGGAAAATGTTTACAACTTATTCTTTTGCCGTTCCTAAAATCATAAGAACAACCCCGGGTGTACTGTCGGCGCAATCCGTTTCATTAAAAGGTTTCAAACATGCTGCATATAGGCATTATCGGTGGATCTCAAAAACAGATTGATACCTTACTGGCCATCCATAACACCAATAAAGTCCCCTTTTTTTCCAGATCAAATGCTGTCATTTCCGTGATTGAAGCGGAGGAATCCGCAGAGGAATTGCTGATTGATGCATTGTTTTATGTGTCGCCAGTCAGTCATCTGGAACATGATTCAAAGCAGGCGAGAGCGTCCATGAAATGGATCCGGGGACTCCGGAACTACTCCTCTTATGGCGTCCGGAAAACGATACGAGGTTGTCACCATCTGTTGATCGGAGACATTCCACAGTATTTGAACCAGATCAAAAAAATGGATATAGATCTGTTTGTTCATTTTCAGGAGAACCCTGAATGGCAAATCGTCGACAGCATAGAACTCTTGTTCCATAAGAGGGACTTGATTGAAATGCCCGAGATCCATTCTGTGACAGATTCCTCCAAAAACACGCGTCAAGCCTCAACGAATGTCCGTATCCCTGTCAGTGAAATCGATACAGTCCGGTTTCAGGAAAACGGGGATAATGAGAAGGCGTCCTTGAACGAATCATCGCCCCGGTTTCATTCGGTGCGCCTGAAAGATCAGGAAGGAGCCCAAACGATTGCGGAACTGAAGGGTGTGGATATTCCGTTTCAAAATATCACCTCCCTGACTTTCAAGCAAAAAGGCCAGGGCAGGATGTCCCTGCCCGTTGATTCAATCCAGGCCTTGAAATCCGGGAAACACAACGTTTGGGCGCTGGAATTATTCGAATTGTGGAAAATCCGGGAAAAAGTATGTGCTTCGGGGACATTTCAGTTACGTCTGGACGCGACAGCCTTCAAAGACCTGGTCATTGATGAGGCTTCCTATCTGCCGATCAGATTGAATCATGCTCTTTCGCGGGTCAACCGCCGGTGTGAAGCGCAACAATGGGACAAGTACATGGAATTCCGGACCTTCAGTCTTCAGGAACGTCCTGTTTTGATCGCGCTTGACGCGGATTTGGCGGCCATCCTGGTGAAACAGATCGGGAACATCGGGTTCAAGGATGTACGGATCATTACCAATGATGATGAACTCGGGCAGACACTGAATGAATGCCATCTCTTCAATGAAAATCAGGAGTTTTCAACCACAGTCAAGTTTCCTACCTTAATCACGACCCAGGCTCGACAAGCGCAGATTAAACAACAATATCCGGCAATCCAATGTTATGGAATTCCCGGGTTTGACCTCATTGATCCCAAAAATATCGGGCAAAACGCGGAACGGGAACTTTTAAAAAATGAAGTCGAAAACAAGATTCAGAGTCTCCTGCAAGAGGCTGAAAACAACCCCTTGCAGACGTTTTACCTCAAAATCGTTCATCTGTTCATGATGTACCAGCTTGAGGAAAATACCACTGATATCATCGCCAAACTGCAGAAACAGACGGAACATTTTATTGGAAATTTATCCAGACTGTTTCAGGCGGAAGCCCGGAAAATTCAGGAACAGAAGAATCTAAAACTGAAAATAGAGGCTAAAATCAAAGAATTGAACGCGGAGATTACCAAATTAAACCTTGCGATCACTGAGGCGGAACAAAAAATCAAAAAACTGGATGGAGCTTTGCAGCAAAAAAAGGCCCTGACGGATCAAATGGCTGAACAGGAACATACCGTGAATGATCTCAAAGACCAAATCAGCGCGACAATCCTGGAACAGGAAAAACTGAAACTGGAAGTCGAGGCCGACCGTGCGGATCGTGAGCAAACTACTCTGCAACTGGAAGAACTTAAAAAAAAGTATGATGATTTGTTGTTCCAGCACGAAAAAAATAAAGTGATTTTCGGTACGCCGGAGCAGGTCGCAAGAATCAAAAAACAGATTCAAAAATTCCCTGCACGGAAACAGTCGCTGGAGGACCAGATTGCGGCAACTCAAAATATGCTCGACACACTGTCTGTTGCGGTGAAGCAACTCAACGGAACACAAAATAAATGTGCTCAACTCGAAACGCGTCTGAAAAATGAGAAGCATACCCTGGAACAGTTATCCGAAAAAGTGGAAGTCACCATGGGAAAACATGAACGGGCCTTGAAGGCGTTTCTGTTGCATCATGAGAAGGTTACAAGCCGTTTGAATCTGGTTCAGGAAGCCTTGAATAAACTGAACCTCCGCTATCAAAAACTCAGCACCGATCTGATGGGGCGTGAATCGGCCTACCAACAGGAAAAGAGCCATGCTGAGTCGTTTGGTCAAAAAATTCTGAACTGGATCAGAAATATCGGGGACATCAGTGAACTGGGCGAAGGGCTTTCCACTCTGGGAAACGAGGCCGATGTGGGCTTGCGGGAAATTAAAGAACTGATTGAGATGATCAATAAATTGATGACTCTGCGGAAAATTCAGGATGCCGACCAGTCCCTGGTAACAGATGTCATGGCGACCCTGGAGAAAAATTTCACTTTTTATCATTTGCCGCAACTGGAACAACTGGAGGCTCCGCTCGTTTTTATCGGGGACAAGATGAATTATCCTGTTTTCACCAACAAGTTACTGTCCATGGTTCAGGCCAATGAACAAAAGGGCGTCACGTTGAACTGGGATCGGTTTGAACATACCAATGTCTCATTTTCCAAACAGATCATCCTGCTCGACCTTTCAGATCGGGCCGACGATGAAGAACTTCATGCGAAAGTCGGTGAGTTTTGCATGCAACTGGCGTTGCAAAACTTTATGATCATCCTGTTACCTGATGAAGTTCTCTTTGACCCTAAATGGCAGGTCTTCAGAAGCATGTCACTCTGCCTTCCCGCAAAACATCTGGACACCTTTCTGGCACCGCCCTTGTTCCAATGGATGCAAAACATCCAAAAATGGAATGCGCTGTAGACCCCTCATTTTCCTCCATTGTAATTAATTTTTTTCCTCCCGGCTAAAATAGATTTTTTGGCATGGTCTTTGTTATATTCTGTCCTGAAGGTCAGATGTTGTCCTGAATCTCATATCCTGTATTGCTTTTATGCAATAAAACAGGTTATAGCTAACATGATGTGTTCCGGGTTTCTGATTCCCGATGTTTTGTAAAAACCTCATCGAACCAGTCCTGATCACATCACAAACGCAGGAGACAGACTCCACGTATTGAGCATTCTTCAACTGGAATGCGGAAATATTGAATAACCTTTTGCAATAAAAACGATATGTCCAAGAAAGCTTTGGTAATGGATGATTCACCGATTATCCGGAAAATGTTGACACATGGCCTGACCCGTTCGTTTGGCTTTGAGGTCATTGAAGCCGAAAATGGTCAGGATGGATTGACAAAGACCTCCCAACACGAGTTTGATTTGATTTTTTCCGATATCAATATGCCGGTCATGACGGGGGTAGAATTTCTTGAAAAGTTCCGTAGCACCAACACCACAACCCCGGTGTTCATGCTTACCTCGGAAAAAGAAGATGTTTACAAACAAAAATGTCTGGATTTAGGAGCAACCGATTTTTTCAAAAAGCCGTTCAAACCAAATACCATCGAAGCCGCGTTGAAACAACTTCTGGAGGGGTGATCAGGCTGATTCATCAATTGCCAGACTTCTGGTTCCCATGCTCTGCGTCAAGGCTGTTAAGTTAAGAAATTACCTGCGAGAAAATCCCCCTTTTCAAAGGGGGCATGGGGGATTTAACGCTCAGAGTTACATCCCCCTAACCCCCCTTAAACCAAGGGGGAATTGGTGCCAGTGACTTCACAGGGCTTAACTTAACAGACGTGATGCTCTGCGTGGGAACCTCCGGGGGCAATGTCGTCAACTTAAGGCGTTCTGCGCCGGGGAAGCCCTCTTTTCAAAGGGGGCTTGGAGGATTTAACGCTCAGAATTACATCCCCCTAACCCCCTTGAAACAAGGGGGAATTGAAACACAGCACCATTCAGAATGCTTAACTTCTAACACCTGAAAACAAATGGGTATAGTCATTGAACTGAGAGACTACAAAGACAATAGTGACAGTGGCGACTTGCCGTTAGGCAAAGACAGCTTTCAGGAAGTGACAACGGCCAGACAGTTGGTCGCGTTTGTCAAAAAGACTGAAGGCAGTTGCGCTCTGACGATCAATTTGCCCAAAGTTGAATTGGCTAAAGCCATTCCCCAATTGGTTGAGTTACTGCACAAAAGCAATCCGGCAATCCAGAAGCATGTGCTGGAAATCCTTGGCAATATGGGAATGCCGGAAGTCGTTCCCCACATCATTCCTTATTGTTTTCAACCAGACCCCTATCTCAAAGCCCAGGCAGTCAAGTCGCTCGAACTGTTGGGGCAACCGTCGGCGATCCTGCCCTTGAAAGATTTGCTCAATGATAAAAATCAACGCATTCAGAAAATTGTCAGGAATGCCTTGAGTAAACTCATCAGCAATGAATTTTTGTTGACGATGGTCAGCAACGAAGAAGAAAAATCAGGAATTTCTACAGAAGAAACATTCTTTGAGCTGATTTCTATCTTCAATGAAGAAGAATTCCATAATTTGTCTCCCGGCACAATGAAGTCAATTATTGAATTCTTCCGTAAAAATCATGAGAAAGCCCGACGAACCGAAGAAAAACTCCTGCAAAAGCAATGGGAAGCCGATGCGGTAACGCAAAAATTATTTGAACTGCAACAGCAGTTGAAACAGAAATACTCTGAATCCAGACTGGAACTCGATCTTTTCAGGAAAAGTATTTTGTCCCACACCGAAGAGCGGCATCTCTTACCGGGGGTGATCGACACTCAAAGTCATGAGTTGGAGCAGTTACATACACGTTTTGATGATCTTACCCGTGAAAACGCTGACGCCAAACTTGAGATTTCAAAGTTGCTGGCCACGCTTGAAGAGCAAAGGTCACAACACAGGGCATCCCTGGCAACCCGGGAAACAGAAGCCGAGGCGGATGAAATCGGGTTGGAGCAAGCCTTAACCGCATCTCTCGAAGAAAATGAAACAGAAAATGAGGATGACGAACTAGAGCTGGAAGAGTCTTTAGGCGCTCTTGATTCAGCCTCCGACAACGAATTGACAGCGGAACATTTTGATCCGGGCATTGTAATCTTTAATGAAGAAATCCTGGACGATCTGCTACTCAATGATCAAGCCCTTGAGTCCAGTGCACCGGCCAAACGGATGTTGTCTGAAAAAATTGTGATGGTCGAGCAAAATCATGATGCGTCAGACTACCTCAAAAGTTTGTTGAGATATGCCGGCTTTTCCAACATTGTGGTGTTTCATGATGGCCGACTTGCTTATGAAACAATCCGTCAATCCCATGATACCATCAGCCTGATTCTGACGGCACGGTCTATTCCGCAAATGAACGGTCTGGAACTGTTAACCAAAGTGCGATCGTTTGAACAGGAAGACGGCTTGAAACCCTGTCCGGTGTTGATGATCACTGAAGATCTCAACACCTACAAAGTCAATGAACTCCACAAAGCCGGAGCAGCCGAAGTATTTCCAAGGTTATTTATTCCTGAAAACTTCGTTGACAGGGTTATTCACCATTCTGGCGCCGAAAAGGCCTTGAGTGCTTCGAATCTGACCCTGGAGGCGGCCAAAGAAGAACTGCTCAATCTTGCTAAAACCTGTCAAGTCCAGTTTTGTAAAACCACTAAAAAACGCATCACCCTGTCTGTCAAATTCCCTCAGGATCTTCGTGCCGCGCCAACACGCATTCCCGGATTTCAGGAGATTTTTAAAACACTCATCGAATTCAGCATCGTTTCCGCGGTAAACCGCTCAACAGTCACTCTGCATTTCAAATCAACGGACTCATCCCGCGATTCAGTATTCCAGTTGAACGCCAGTTTTATTCCAGACAAAGGGAACACTTTTCTTTCTCTGGAAAATCAATTCAATGATTTAGAGGACGTTGCCTCTGGAGAATTGAAAGAAGTTCAGAACACGGATACCCTGGGACAAAAATTCATCCAGATCACACTGGCGTTCTCACAGCAGGGAATGATTCAATCCACTAAAGATGGACGTCACTCCAGTGAAGACTTCGATGATGAAGAAGTCTTTGATTTACTGGACGATCTGGAAGAAGACGGAAGCGATATCCAGAAAATTGTCTCCTCCCTGCATAAACTTTGTGAGGAAGAACCGTTCCGGTTGTTTTCAGTATTGGACTATCTCCATGATGGCCATTTCGAACAGGCTCACCGGGAAATTTTAGAAATGTTGCAGAAGTTGGACAGGGTCGATATCATCCCCTATTTAATCCGGCGTTTTCCTCAACTGCACAAGGAATACAAGCTGTGGACACTGTCCTTCATTGCTGAAAAAGATCTCAAAGCAGGACTGTACTTTATCATCAGTGTTCTCCGGGACGAGGATGAAGAAGTTCGGCATCGGGTTCTGTCGGTTCTGCTCAAGCATTTTGACGCGTCTTTTCTGCACCTGTTGATGCATTCTTTTGTCCGTACCTTCCACCTGCCACGGACGATCAAACAGACCGATATCCTCAGACGCCTTCCGCCAAAGGAACGCTCGGCGTTTTTTCAGGTTCTGTTGTACAATGAATCCTTTGAACTATCGGTTCCGTTCCTGTTCGGCTATCTGGACGCGGCGGCGCCCTATGAACAAGAATCGATTTACACTGCGTTGGCGGCCCAGGAATCGCTGGCGTATCTGGCTGAAGAACAGACAGAAATTCTCAAAAACCATTTTGAACAACAGCACGTTCTGCGACGTTTGCCTCGAATCACCTTGAGTTTGTTGCTGTCCACCAAGGCCGATCTGCTGAAATGGTTGATGAAACAGATCAAGCCCGCTCATTGGGTCGAAGTCTTCAAAGCAAGATTTGTGAAAGACATCAAATCAGGCTGGGAAGCCATGGGCATGTTTGTTCAGGAGGGAATGCAGGAAATACTCGATCATATCGTCCAGGCCGATGAATTGCTGGAAGCTGAGACTCTGGCAGAAGATCAGGAAAAAGAGATTTATCGAATGCTTCACATGAGTAAAGGCATTGCCTTGAGTCTGGACCTGGAAATATTGGTCGCACTCTATCATTATGTGGAAGATCTGTGGTCCCATACCTTGAACAGGGACGACATGGATTTGGCAGAGTTGGACACTTTTAAAAAGCACTATAAATGCTTGCTCGATGTGACAAAAGCCGCTTCACGGATCTTGCGTCTGGCTGAACATGACGACTCCTTCCTGCGTGAAAAAATCGCGCTCAACAGTGTTTTCCCGAGAATGCAGCACCTCTTCAATAAATTGACAACGATGCTGAGAAAAAAAGCAACGTTGACCCTGCTCGAAGAAAAAGAGTTTTACCTGAACCCGAATTTGCTGAATTCCTTGAATGAGATGCTTATTCAATTATTAAAAAACAGTGTGGACCATGGTGTGGAACTGAGTGAAGCCCGTCTTCGGGCCGGGAAATCTGAGGTTGGTGAAATTCAGTTGAGAATTGGTGAAAACAACGGGAACCTTCAGATCATTGTTTCTGATGATGGCCAGGGACTTCAAATTGAGAGAATCGCAAAAAAATGTATTGAGAAAAATTTGTTGACTGAAGCTCAGGCAACGGCTCTTCTGACAGACCCTGCCAGACACCATGAACTGTATGAGTTTATTTTTGCGTCTCAATTCAGCACAGCTCAAACCACCTCTGAGGTTTCCGGACGAGGCGTTGGTATGGATATCATCAAATCAGAATTGAATGACATGGGTGGAACGATCGCTATCGAATCAAAAGCCGGAATCGGCAGTTCCTTCATTCTTCAAATCCCCTTGCAGGAAAATCAAATCGTAACTGAAGCCTGAACAATAGTAAGCGTTCAGCCGTCAGTTATCAGTACGATATTTTTTGCTATTGAGTTATAATGCTTCTGAAGCGTATAAACACTGAAAGCTGAATAATGAAAGCTGAACGCTTACGAACAATATTCTGTTCAGGTGTCAGTTTGACACCAAATCAATAGGAGAAATATGCTACCCACTACTGAAAAAAAAAATGACCGTATTACAGCACGAGTGCCTACAGATATACGCGAACGTCTGATAGAAGCCGCAGCGTTTTCTGGAGCGACCCTGAACCAGTTTTTAATCCAGGCCGCAATTGAAAAGGCCAACACAATCCTTGAAAAAGAACGGATCATCCATCTCTCTTATCATGATGCGGAAGTATTTTTTAAGGCACTGGAAAATCCCCCCAAGCCCAATCAACGTTTACGGAAAGCCATAACAAAATATAAAGATTCAGGCCTCTATGAACCCGTTCAAGATTGAGCTACTGACAACAAAACATCACAAACAGAAATTTGATTGTGGTGTGAAAGAACTTAATCATTACCTTCAATCAATGGCATCTCAACATGCCACTAAAGGAATTTCCAGAACTTTTGTTCTCGTACATCCTCAGGAACCAGAGAATATCCTGGGGTTTATCACTCTGTCCATCTGTGAGATTAACGCTCAAATACTTCCAACGCAGTTCGCCAAGAAGTTTCCCTCTAAAGTTCCTGGCGCAAAGATTGGTCGATTAGCCATCTCCCGAAAACATCAACGACAAGGATTAGGAGAACTCTTGATGCTTCATGCAATGAATCAAACGCTTCTGGTTCATCATGTCTTTGGCCTTACCGGAGTATTAGTTGATGCTAAACATGAACAGGCACAACAGTATTACATCCGCTATGGATTTATCCCATTACCCCAAATACCACTGACGTTATTTCTTCCGATAAAAACTCTCTTGGAAGCATTTAAATGAACAATCGCAATTGTTCGAGAAAGCCAACAGGGAAAACGCAATGACTAATAAAGTTATCGATCTGTACCACTACAGAGATCCATCCTCCACCATGGAGACTGTCCTGACGCTTTTGTCGAAATGGTCACAAAAATCCCGGGAGCAGGCAAACCTTGATCATTTGAGATTAAGGAGCCTCCTGCCAGCCCTGTTTCTGGAATTCAACCATTATGAAATGGAGCTCAGAATCAAAGTGATCGATCTGCTGGCACAGGCTCAGATTTCAGAAGCTGTGCCCTTTCTGGTTGCCTATCTGAGTGATTCTGACCCGGAAATGAAAGCAAGTGTAATTCAGGCCCTGGGCGTGCTGAAGAATCACTTTGCGGTTCTGCCTTTGAAAAACGCCTATGATCATGAATCCCCGGAACTCAGGCAGGAGATTCTCAAAGCACTGAGCCTGCTGGTGGACGATGTGTTCTTTTCTCATTTTTTGGGGAGTGATCCAAATCTGAACAGAATTACGATTGCCATGGAACTTCTGGACATGCTCTCGTCCGAAAATCAGCAATTACTATCTCCCCGGGGATTCAGAATGTTCCTGGATCAACTGCTTCCACATTTTTTAAAAATCCGACGTGCGGATTTTGATGTAAAAACATTAAAACAGACCATAAACACACTCGAAAATGAATTACATACGCATCATGATCAACATGAGCGTGCCCTTGAAACAATGAAATTCCAAATGAAAATCCAGCATTTGCAGTTACAGGGTTTTCTGGAAGTTCCTTCTGCCCGGGATGTTTTGGAAAGTGACGCGCCTGTTGAGGAAAAACCGTACCCTGTGCAACCTCAAAAGTTTTTGAGTTTGAAGGAGGTGATTATTCAGGCAAACAAAAGTGTCCTTGAAGAAGACACCCGTAACAATGTGAGGAAAAAGGTAACCTTTACCAAAACGCTACAGCTCGAACCTTCGATGGCTGAGAACTTACTGTTGCTTCTGAAACACCTCATGAGCCTGGCAAATTCAATTGCGAGACCAGACCGGAAGGTTCAGATCCGGATCAATGACATACACGCGGATCAACCTAGCACTTCCACTATTATCACGATGAAAGGAACCGCCGTTGATCCAACCTCACTTGAACGTTTGATCTCAACCCATCCCGTGTATCAGGAACTGAAAAGAACGGTTTCTTTTCTTGGCTGGACAGTAGACAGAACCATGGATCGTGGTGATTTCTGTATCACGATTCAGGTAAAATCTCCCTCTTCAACTTTACCTTGAAAACAATAAGGAATTGTAAAAGAATCAATTGTAAAAGTTTGCTCGTGCCCTACGTCCCGTTCAGGGCTGTTAAGTTAAGAAATTACCTGCGAGAAAATCCCCCTTTTCAAAGGGGGCAGGGGGATTTAAAGCTCAGAATAACATCCCCCTAACCCCCTTAAACCAAGGGGGAATTGGTGCCAGTGCCTTCACAGTGCTTAACTTAACAGACGTGTACGTCCCGTGGTTCCTAACCAGAAAGTTTTCCCTGTTATTTTTTGAACGTTCCTAACAGTTGTTTCCTATGATTGAGCACAAAATTATCATTGTTGATGATGAAATGATCATCCGGCATATGATAGAAAAAAAATTATCAGATCAGGGTATTGAGGTGCTTCAGGCAACCGATGGACTCAGTGGACTCCAATTGATTCTTGAACATCCTGAGGTCAAACTTATTGTGACTGATTATAAAATGCCCCGGATGGATGGTTTTACCATGCTGAAAAAAGCCAGAGAGATCCGCTCGGACTTTCGTTTTATTCTGATGTCCGGTCATGCTCAAGGAGGCGATATTATTGATGCCTTGAGGTTGTCTGCCAGTGATTTTTTTATTAAACCGTTCAATTTGGGGACTTTTTCGACATCCATCAAACGCAATTTGATTGAAATCGAGCAGGAAGCCACACAAAAGCACCTACAGGAACAATTGCTCCAGTCTGCCAAATTGGCTTCCATCGGGGAGTTAGCCACTGGAATTGCTCATGAAATAAATCAACCACTGTCCTATATCAGCGGCCATGTTCAAACACTTCTGGAAGATATTGAACTGGAAGATGTCACCTTGAAGGAGGTTTATGCTTTAATGAAAGAGTTCGAAAAACGCATCGGGCGAATCAACTCCATAATATCCCATCTCCGCTTCTTTGGTCGTGAGCACGGATCAACATTCAGTGAGACAAATCTGGTCGATGTTTTCGAAAGCTGTCTGCTACTCCTCAACGAAAAAATTCGCCTCAGAAGCATTGAACTGAAATTTGAACACAGTGAAAATCTGCCTTTGATCAAAGGAAATTCTCATCAGTTGGAGCAGGTGTTGATCAACTTGTTCCAAAATGCCATTGACGCTCTGGAACATCGAAACGATGGGCGCATCACCGTTCAAATCAACCATCATCCTGAAAAGGAGGTCATTGAGATACGCTTTACAGACAATGGAAGCGGCATTTCACCCAAGGATTTAGGTCACATTTTTGATCCGTTCTTCACGAAAAAACCGGTAGGAAAGGGGACGGGTCTCGGGCTATCCATCTCGTTTGGCATCATCCAGGCCCATCGGGGAACCATTGTCTGTGAGTCGGAACTCAATAAGGGAACCTGTTTCATCATCACCTTACCGACACCAACGGATCGAGAACAGACAGACTAAGGGGCCGCCAAACGTAGAGACGGGTTTGAAACCCGTCTCTACCGGTTATTTCTTTATGCCCCCTAAACCTGAAGGCAATGATTGATTTTATGACAGAATTTTAATCTTGTGAATGTGCCGTCAATCATTATTCTGACGCCCTTGATTATTTCCGGGGTAACGTTCACGTTTGTTACGTTAAGCACTGTGAAGGCACTGGCACCAATTCCCCCTTGGTTTAAGGGGGTTAGGGGGATGTTATTCTGAGCTTTAAATCCCCCATGCCCCCTTTGAAAAGGGGGATTTTCTCGCAGGTAATTTCTAACTTAATAGCCTTGAGGGTAACGCGTGTGTCTCCTGATTCATCTTTCGTCAGTTTTTTTACATCAATCTGGTTCGGGAATTGTTCCAGCCAAGAATTATGATCTATTTTTTCAATGATTGTCTGATAATAAAATGAAAACACAGACCGCCTCAGATCCCTATTCCTTTGACCGTATTTCTCCTGCTCCTGTTTCCGCTGACCAATGCACAGATTGCCGTAGCTATTTAATCTCTCTTTCTTTTTTCGCGAACGTAATTTTTGTGGTGATAGAAGGGTTTGTTGGAATCATGGCCGGTAGTCATGCCCTGGTCGCGGGCGCACTGCATTCACTGTCAGACACCACCACTTTTGGCCTGAATTATTTTGAGGATCGGCGGCATTTAGCCAACGTACAAAAGGTGAATCCGGGCATCAATGTTTTCATGGGTGTCACCATGTTCATCGCGGGGGCCTGGATATGTGCCCGCAGTGTGTCGGCTCTTGTGATCAATGACCCCTATCGTCCCGGACTCATGGGGCTTTCGGTCGCGGCGATTTCAGTCGGCCTCAACTGGTATCTGTGGAATTTATCAAAATGTGTCTATGAAAATCACAAAGACCAGCGCGTCAACATCTGCAAGATTCAAAACACCCTCAATTTTTTTTCAGCGGTATTGACACTGACTGGCGTTTTGCTGGCTGATCTTGGTTTTGTATTTTTTGACCCCCTGTTTGCCGTTTTTATTGCTCTCACCATGATTTTCGCTTCCTCGTCCATCCTGCGAGAGACCTTTGGGGCCGATGATAATTTTACGCCGAAATCCAGGATGGTGATTTATCTGGTCATAGCCTTCCATGCCGCAATCATTATATTCTTTGTGACGGCTACAACCATCAAAGTCCTTGATAGCCGCAATGTGATTCTTATTCCTTCAGAAGGCACAACGCTCGATAGCAAAATAGATTCCAGGCTGGGAAGATCCAACTATTTTATCATTTACGATATTCGCACTGACAGTGCTGTCACTGTGATCAATACAGACCGGAATGTCGAAGGGGACGTGAGCCACAACTTAATTGGTGTGATCGATGAGTACAACGTCGGTGTTGTGATCGCGCCGCATGTTGGCAAAGAAGTGTTTGATAAACTGGTATCAAAAAAGACAGCGATGTATTATGACGGTCACAATGTCACTGTCAACCAGGCCTTGCAGGATCAACAATCCGGACTTCTGGAGCAGGCTACAATCAACAACGTGGATCGTGGCTATGGCCGTAATGTTGTCAAATGGCTCAGTGTCTGGTAAGTACTCGACCATAAATCTTTAACCATTTTTTCTGGTTCCCTACCTCTGGTGGGGAACCCTCCTTATCCCCCTCCGGTGGCTTGCCAACGAGCCGTGGAAGGGCACCAGAGGTGCGTTATGGAACGGTTCCCGACGAGATGTCTTGAAGCACAAAAAACAGGTAATGAACGATTAAGTCGAATGGAAACACGTCTGGCTCATGTAGAGCATGAGCTTCATTCAGGGTTCCATGAACTCAGTTCAAAAATGGATCAAACTCGCCAGGAAACAGTTGATTTATTACGTCAACTCGTCACAAACACCCGAAAATAAAAACTAAATGCCCCCAAAAAAGCCAAAATCATTATTCGCCCCTACCGATTGCATTCCGTTCCACTTCGTTTTCCCCAAAAGAGATCTACATGTCTGACAACCTGAGTCAGCTTCTCAGTGAAACTGATTTGTTCCGAATTAATCGAAAAGGCCGGTTTTTAATGTGTGAGTTATTGACCGCGCATCAAACCCTGACCACGAGTTATGTGAATGGGGGCTTCAGGGAAAACCAGAAATGGCTGATCAATCACCAAAGCTGTGAAGCGTCGGCTCATGAGGAGGTACATTCCAGAATCGCGGAACTTGGACAGGCCCGATACCACACAACCATTTGCGATTCCTTCGGGTTTTCTGAGGAGCAGGTTTCTCTGATGAGCACCGCGGCCAACATGCACTATGCCGCTGTCAAACAGGAAACATTTCGTGACATGACTGTAACAGCTTGTGTGACCGCAGGCGTTCAGGGCAATGCTTCTCGCAGTGGCGACCCCGCCAAATATGATGAATCCTTCAAGGGCTGGAATGAAGTCCCACCAGAGGGAACCATCAATACATTGCTGTTGATCAATGTGCCCTTAACTCCTGCCGCCGTGACCAGATCTGTTGTGACAATGACTGAAGCCAAAAGCGCGGCGTTGGAAGAACTGTCTGTGGGAAGCCGATATTCTCAAGGCTTGGCCACAGGAACCGGGACAGACCAGTTTTGTATTGCCTCACCGATTGCCCCTGAACAATACTCAAAAACATGGACTGGCGCTCATACAAAAATTGGTGAGTTGATCGGCAAAGCTGTCACTTTATCAACCAGAGAAGCCTTGCGCTGGCAAAATGGTCTGGAAATGTCTTATACCCGAAGTGTGTTTCACATCCTGCAACGGTATGGATTGACTGAAGCAGTCTGGAACCAAATGCTTGCCCGTTTTTCAACAGAGCAGGAACTTCGATTGTTCAAAGCAAATCAAAAGGCTTTTATCTACGATCCTCAAATTTCCTGCGGTGCCTTCACCCTTGCGGTTTTGCTTGATAAACAACGTTATGGCGTCATCCCTGAAGCGGTTGTTGCTGAACAGATTGTTCATGAGCTTGCCTTGCTGATGTGTGTTTTAGGGCAGAATCACCAACAATTTGCCGCAAATCTGCATACCTTGAAACAGAATTCACTCCCGCCACTTGAACTGTTTGTGTATGCCATTGTGGAAGGAACCAGACTGAAATGGTCTGAGAAGGAGAATAGCGCATGATTTCCTGCCTTACTGTTCTGATCGGAATGTTGTTGCTGGACGCCTTGCTTGGAGATCCCCGTGTTGCCTGGCATCCTGTTTGTCTGATAGGCCGATCCTTGAGTTTTTTTGAGGAAAAACTGCGTCAAATCGGCTGGAATGGTTATATCGGCGGAATACTCCTGTTTTTTTGTCTGGCTGTGACATGGGTGCTGCCTGTGACAGGGATCATGATCTGGCTTGCCAGAGAAATGCCGATCGCTGGCTGGCTGTTTCAGATTATAACCGGATTTTTCCTGCTGGCGATACACTCCCTGTTGGCACATTCCTGGAACATACTGAAAGCCGCTGATTCAGGCAATCTGGATCTGGCCCATCAGGAAACAGCGAAACTGGTAGGACGGGATACCGCACCCATGAGTCTGGATGATTGCAGACGATCGGCGGTTGAGAGCATGGGCGAAAGCTTGACGGATGGAATCATCGCACCCCTGTTTTATTATTTTCTGCTGGGAATTCCCGGAATGCTGATGTTTAAAATCATCAGTACGATGGACTCCATGGTGGGATATAAAACGGAAAAGTACCTGAAATTCGGCTGGTTTGGCGCACGGGCTGATGATGTCCTCAATTATATCCCTGCCCGACTCAGTTTTATTCTAATCACCTTGCTTGCCTCGGTGTTACCCGGTTATTCAGGACGGTATGCTTTCAAAATCGGCTGGTCTCAGCATCATCTGATCCCCGGTCCCAATGCCGGCTGGAGTGAAGCCGCAATGGCCGGAGCACTGCGTATCAGAATTGCGGGGCCTATCTGGAAAAAAGGTGTGAAGGTCACAGATCTCTGGATTGGAGACTCTCAAGATCCTGAGGCCTGCTCTCATGGTGAGGTGTTTAAAACCATGGCTATGGTCGTCTTGAGTTCCCTGGTGTTCTGTATGATTTCAATAGTTACGATTTTCTGGATTGTCGGATAAGACAGACCATGCGAGATGAATTATTCAAACATCCGGAATCATCCAAAAAATTTGAATTCAACGAAGCGGTCGCCAATGTTTTTGAGGACATGCTGTCGCGCTCAATTCCATTTTATCAGGAAGTGCTTCGACTCACCGGGGAATTAACCCTGAAATTCTGTCATCCCGGCAGCGTGATTTATGATCTGGGATGTTCCACTGGAACCCTGATTCATTATCTGGCGGATCTCATCGCCCCCTTCCGGATTCCGGTAACCATCAAGGGAATTGACTCCTCACAGGCGATGCTGGACAAGGCCAGAAGCCAAAGTAACTCAAGCCATGAACCGTTAGCCATCGAATGGATTTGTGGTGATATCCAGACAACACCAATACTCAAGCCGACCGTAATCATCCTGAATTACACCCTGCAGTTCGTTTCTCCAGAGACCCGTCAAGCTTTTGTTACAAAACTCCATGCTGAACTGGAACCGGGCGGCCTGTTGATCATGAGTGAAAAATTACGGTCTGATCAGCTTGTGGTCCGTGAACTGGAAACCGAATGTTATGAAAGTTTGAAACGACGTCATGGATATTCAGAAATAGAAATTTCCAGAAAACGACAGGCTCTGGAAAATGTTCTGGTTAGTTTCTCTCTGGAGGATAACCTGTCTCTGTTGCGGAACGCCGGTTTTGAATCTTCGGGTATCGCCTTCAAATGGCATAATTTCGCGACCTTCTGGGCTGTAAAAGATCCTATGTGATCGGTCCTTGAACCTTCTCAGGCATTCTATGAAAACCCCTCCAAAATCGGGCACTCCGTTGTCTTACTGGAATTTTATCATTCCAATGTTCAGTTTGAATTTTTGTGTGTTTGTGGATCATCTGATGATGATTCCGCTCAGTGGGCAAATTGCCGGGGATATTGGCATGTCCATCGAAAACAGCGCGATGCTGGTCTCGGCGTATCCGTTTGCCGCAGCCGTTTCTCTGGTGTTACTGGCCCCCTTCTCGGACAGGATCGGCCGTAAACGCATGTTGTTGTTCCTGACCCTTGGATTTGCCTTTGCCACCCTGGGGATCACGTTTTCGAAAAACATCATCCTGGTCTTTTTATTCAGAATTCTGGCCGGAGTATTTGGCGGACCGATTGTGCCAAACGCCCTGGCCTTTGCGGGAGATTCGTTTGAAGGTCCGCTGAGGACCCGGGCACTGACCAATCTCATGCTGGCGTTTTCTGTTTCATCCATTCTGGGTGTCCCTTTTGGTGCGGCACTTGGGGATATGTTTGGCTGGGAAGCCGCCTTCTATGCGGTTTCAACCGGTTCATTCCTGTGTTGTCTGATTTTATTGAAATTGCAGGCGGTGCCGACCGGTGCTGAACGCGGCAGAATATCCCGGCAATATGTCGAATTGATATCCTTATGGAAAGAACCTTATATCCGGCGGGTATTTTATCTTCAGATTTTCATGATGATCGGATTGTTTGGCATGGTTCCCAATCTCAGCGCCTGGCTTGGCACCAACTGGCAGATGACGTCCACTCAAATCGGACTGCTTTATACCCAGGGCGGTGTCGCGGCGGTGATCTCCAATATTCTGGCCGGAAGATTGATGCGGGCAGGCTATAAACTGGAACTCATCACCGCGGGATCCCTGATTATGGGAGTTACAATGATGATGTTCACCCTGGAGTTTTTCACCATGGCCACCGCAGGATTGGTCTTTGCCGGCATCATGTTTGGCGGAACCATCCGTATGCCGGCCTTTCAGATCATCCTGTCCGAGATTGTAGATATTTCACGACGGGGCCGATTGATGTCCATGAGCATGATTGTGGCCAACATGATCATGGGACTGGGGGGAATCTGGAGTACCCTGTTTCTCAAAATGGAAAACAATCGCCTCGAAGGCATGCCCTGGATCGGGGTGATCGGGGTAATCACCCTTTTCATGGTGCCAGTGATGGTCTATCGTCTGAAACCGTATATTCCCGGTTCCCGAATAAAAAGTAGGATAAACCCTGTCAAATAATTGCGGGCAAAAAAAAGGCCTCCGTACAAAAAAACGCAACTGTTGCTCAGGTGAAAAAAGAGGAACCTGCCGCATCTGTGAAAAAAAGCACACCTTCTGCTCCGGTGAAAAAAAACATTCCAGCAACTCCTGTGAAAAAATAACGGGATGTAATAACCAACGAATCCGAACCCTCCATACTCTTGGCTTGCCTTTCAGATTGGACTTTGAGAAAAAACCGTCTTTCTTCAGGCAATACACGGATAACCCTTCAAACCGGGAAAAAAGGACATTATGGCATTTCGAGTTCCAGTAAGTTGGCTCAAGGATTTTGTGAATATCGAAGCTTCCGCAGAGGAACTGGCAGAACGTTTAACCATAGCCGGAATGGAAGTGGAATCAGTGGAACAGGTTGGTTCCTCATGGGATGAACCCTATCTGTTTGTCGGCAAAGTCATTGATATAAAACCTCATCCTGACGCGGATCGTCTGTCACTGGTGACTGTGGAATATGGAGCGGCAGAACCCCTCACGGTTGTCAGCGGAGCCCCCAATCTCAAACAATATGAAAATAAACTTCCAGAAACAGCGCTCAAAGTTCCACTGGCACTTGCCGGGGCCCGTCTGTTTGATCCGTATGAGGGGGATGGCACAAAACTCACAACCTTGAAACCTGCCTCTGTACGAGGCATTCATTCCGCTGGAATGCTGTGCTCCTTGAAAGAACTTGGACTGGGTGACAGCCATGAAGGTGTTTTGCTGTTCAATGCGGATGCGCCGTCCGGGATGTCGCTTAAAGAATATCTGGGAGATTACATCCTGAATTTTGACATCAAAGGCAGTTTCAGTCATTTGCTTTCCATTTACGGGATTGCCCGTGAAACTTCGGCCCTTTGCGTGTCGCCACTGGAAACATTGCCCCCTGAAGTGATGAAACCTGCTCAGGGTATCTCATCCCCCTGGTTCCTTGGCCTGGAAATCAAGGCCCCTGAATTATGCCCAAGATACTCGGCTTTGTTGATCCGCAATGTAAAGGTTGGCCCCTCACCGTTCTGGGTACAACAGCGGTTGATGCGCTGTGGAATGCGCCCGATCAACAATATCGTCGATATCACCAATTATGTCATGCTCGAACTGGGACAACCCCTGCACGCGTTTGATTATCAACTTCTCTGTCAGCGGGCAAACAGTCAGACTCCATCCATTATCATTCGAACCGCGGAACCTGATGAAAAATTAACGACACTGGATGGAATTGAAAGAACTCTTGATCCGCAAATGTTGCTCATCACTGATACGGCAGGAGCGGTAGCGATTGCCGGTGTGATGGGTGGGGCAGACACCGAAGTTTCCGAAAAGACGGTGGATATCCTGCTGGAGGCCGCCAGTTTCGAGTTTCTCAATAACCGCAGAACGTCACAGATGCTCAAACTGCGAACTGAAGCCAGTGAACGTTTTGGTAAACGGATTGATCCGGAATTGACGTTAACAGCGGCAGTCAGAGCGGCACAACTGATGGAAGAATATGCCGGCGGACAATTGGATCCGGTTTATGGAGATCTGCATCTCAATCAAAAACCAACAAAGACCATTGAGTTGTCATCAGCGTATATCAAACGGGTTTTGGGAATTGAGATTCATCATACGGAAGTCTTGAGGATTTTAACAGCACTTGAATTTGAAGTGTCAGGAACAGACCCAATGCAGGTTAAAATTCCCAGTCATCGCATGGATGTTCATATTCCAGCCGATCTGGTTGAGGAAATTGCCAGAATTTATGGCTACAATCATTTGCCTGCGACACTGATCAGTGACGCGTTGCCGCCCCAGAAAATCAATCTGAAACTCACGGGGAGTGAGCGGGTTCGTGATTTGCTTGTTTCCGCGGGACTGGATGAAATCATCACCTATTCGTTGATTGATCTGAGTCTTGAAAAGCGGCTTCAGCAAAATGAGAACCTGAATGAGTCCGAATACCTCAGTGTTAAAAATCCATTGTCCAGTGACAAGGCCCATTTGCGTCGCAGTCTGATACAGGGCGCTCTGGAAACAGCCAGGAGAAATTTACGGACCAACAAACGAATCTCAACGTTTGAAATTGGCTCCGTGTTTCTTCCCAATGGCGATGCGCTCCTGCCGATGGAACCACGCCGACTCAGTATTTTGCTGACAGGTCCACGATCGACCCTTTCATGGATTCCGGCACCGCATGAACCCATGGATTTCTTTGATTTGAAAGGGATCGTTGAATTGTTGTGTCAGCATCTGCACCTGAACAATGTCGTGTGGAAAAAAAGTTCGATTCCGTCCTTGCATCCCGGTCGTTGCGCACAGTTGCTTATTGGCGGCAAGTCCCTGGGATATATGGGCGAACTTCATCCGAAAATCAGACATGAACTTGAACTTCCTGATCAACCCGTGTGCCTGCTGGAATTTGATCTGGATTTAATGCTGTCTCACTGGAATGAAGACTATCAGATGGTTCCTCTTTCCAGTTATTCTCCGATCTATGAGGATCTGGCGTTTGTAGTCAACGCCAACATTCCTTCAGAAATGGTCACTTCTCTGATCGCAAGAATTGGCAGACCGCTTTTGCATAAGGTGGATCTGTTTGATGTGTATGAAGGTGAACAAATTGAGAAAGACAAGAAAAGTCTGGCGTATTCCCTGACCTATCAATCGTTTGAACGGACGCTTACGGATAAGGATGTTGAAGACGTGCGGAACAAAATCATCAGTCGTCTGAAACATGAATTGAATGCAGTGCTCCGATAATCAGGGACAACAGGGAAGGAGATATCCATGTTTTTTCAAACCGTGGAATCTGTTCTATGGACAGGTTCTCCAGCCCTGAAAACCCGGCGATTTCAGCAGGAGTATCCATTGTTGAAAAAACTTTTGGAAACTCCTGATCACAACTCCCCGATAAAACCCCTGACGGAGCCTTCCTATCAGGGATTCTGCAAGGTTGTTTCCCCCAAAAAAGTGATGAAACGCGGCAATCTCGAGTCTCCTGAAGGACGGATTGCTTTTTTGCACGCGCTGGCACATATCGAATACAGCGCGATTGATCTTGCTTTGGACGCCGTTTACCGATTTCGGCATTTGCCTGTAACATATTATGAAGACTGGCTTGAAGTCGCGGCTGATGAGGTTCGTCATTTTCTCCTGCTGACAGAATTATTGAAGCACTATGGATTGTCTTATGGAGATTTGCCAGTGCACAGTTCCCTGTTTGAAGCGGCTGTCAAAACACCTGATCTGCTGAGTCGCATGGCTGTCATTCCCCGCTATTTTGAAGCCAATGGACTGGATGCCACTGACCGGATGATGCATAAAATTCGGGATCATTATCTTGATGAATCCTGGGCACCTGACATTTTGTCAACGCTGGACCTCATTTCCACTGAAGAAATCAGCCATGTGAGCAAAGGTTCGTTCTGGTTTCGCCATGCTTGTCGTCAGGAAGGAAAAGAGGAATCGGTCTATTTTGAAATCATCCAGCGTCTATTTCCCAAAAACAATCTGGGCCACAAAACAGATATTACACGCAAGGCAAGATTGCAGGCTGGCTTCACTCAGGAAGAACTGAACCTCATCGAGCATGGTTCTCCGCAGAACCGAACATTTTCTTCAGCTTCCACAGGTATCAATGACTTTTCGTAAGGAATCGTTCATCTGGTACGCCTTTTCTGTGATCATCAGTTTATTGATGGCCGCATCCCTGCTTCTCGGGTCCGTGTCCATTTCCCTCACAGACCTCTGGAATAGTATCATCGGGAACGACGTTTCTCCGGTGACTTACCATATCCTCCTTAATTTCCGTCTGCCGAAAACCTTGACAGCGCTGATAGCCGGATCAGCCCTTGCGGCAAGCGGCTTGCTGATGCAGACCATGTTCCGGAATCCGTTGGCGGGTCCGTTTGTTTTGGGGATCAGTTCAGGCGCCAGCCTGGGTGTAGCGATTTCAACCCTGTGGGGAGTGACATTGGTGGTCGGAAGTCAGTTTAATCTTGTATTATCAGGCTGGGGAAGAGTCATTGCCGCACTCTCAGGTGCCACTGCCGTGCTGATTGTTGTGATGCAACTCAATCGCAAGCTCCGGAATGACATGCTGTTGCTCATCATTGGTCTGTTGTTGAGTCACATCACCAATGGTCTGATCAGTATTTTGATTTATTTCAGCAATCCAGACCAGATCCAGACATATCTGCTGTGGACCATGGGTAGCTTCCGGGGTGTTCAGTGGCGTGAGCTGGTGATCATGGGCCCGTTGGTTTTCGCGGGAATTGTTCTGGCTTTCCTGCTGGTAAAACCACTGAATTCGCTGTTGCTTGGAGAGCACTATGCCGCCAGTATGGGAATTCCGGTTTCAAAGATTCAGGCCTTGATCATTGCCGCGACTGCGGTGATGTCAGGGACAGTGACCGCTTTTTGCGGCCCCGTGGGATTCATTGGCATCATGGCCCCACATTTAGCCCGGGGACTTTTCGGAACATCCGATCATCGACTGATTTTACCGGCATCACTGGCCATGGGTTCCTGCCTGGCACTCATGGCTGAATTGATCGCGCAACTGCCCGGATTTCATGAAACGCTACCACTGAATTCAGTTTTATCCTTGCTTGGCGCACCGATGGTCGTGTTTATTTTAATGCGCAGAAAGCGATATTCAGGAGCGTGATGCAGGCGATACTTCAGATAGCTGACGTGACCACTGGTTATGGTTCCAGAAAAAAAAGACAAATCATCAGTTCCCATCTGAATCTGGACATCTTTCCGGGAGAATTCATCTGTCTTCTCGGCCCCAATGGCAGTGGGAAATCAACGTTGCTTCGAACCCTCACGGGGATGCAGGATTCTTTGGGGGGGCAGATCAGAATCGGAGACGTTCTGCTCTCTGATTTGTCCATGGAACAACGTGCGCATCTGCTGGCGGTAGTCCTGACCGTTTCCTGGCAGGGTGGCCCGTTTTCTGTGGAAAAACTGGTGGAACTGGGACGAACTCCGTATACCAACCGTTGGGGGACACTCGCGGCTGAAGACAAACAACAGATCGAATGGGCCTTAAAGGTCACCAGTATTGAGCATCTGCGCAAAAAAGACATTCAGGAACTGAGCGATGGGGAAAAACAACGGGTGATGATTGCCCGTGCGCTGGCTCAAACACCTGAACTTATTATTCTGGATGAACCAACGGCGTTTCTCGATCTACCGCATCGGATTGAGATTCTTCAATTGTTGCGGGAACTCGCTTATGAGCAAAACAAGGCAGTGCTGCTTTCCATACATGATCTGGAGCTGGCCATTCATCTGGCCAATCGTATCTGGTTGATGGATTCAACAGGAAATTGTGTATCGGGAACACCGGAGGATTTAATTCTGCAAAACCGGATTCAGGCCGTGTTTGACAGAGACTACATGCGTTTTGATCCATGGTCTGGAAATTTTAGGGTCATTGATCAGGATCGGCAAAAAATCGGTCTGGTTGGTGAAGGACTTGCGGCACTATGGACGACTCGCGCGTTGGAAAGAAACAGATTTCATGTTGAGCATCTGCAACCTTCGGATGACCATACATTTCCCTGTATCACCGTTATCGAACAGCCAGTTCCTGCGTGGAAAGTTATCCTGCATGACAACGAGCAGGAATTTGATTCCATTGAGCAACTCATGAAATGGATTCTTTCCATCCATAAATAAAAATGTTGCGATCCTGTCTCTTCTGATCCGGTTTGTAGACAATGTCATCAACTTAAGCATTATGAATGGTGCTGAGTATTAATTCCCCCTTGGTTCAAGGGGGTTAGGGGGATGTAATTCTGAGCGTTAAATCCCCCATGCCCCCTTTGAAAAGGGGGATTCCCCGGCGAAAAACGCCTTAAGTTGACTACATTGGGTTTGTAGAGACGGGTTTCATATCTGATCCAATTTGTAGAGACGGGTTTGAAACCCGTCTCTACGCACAATTTCTGAAAGGTGCCAATTTCTGTTTTATTTCTGATTCAGACACCAAGCAACAGGCGTGAAGGGTCTTCCAGATAAGATTTTACCCTGTATAGAAAACTCACGGATTCACGTCCGTCAATCACACGGTGATCATAGGACAACGCAACATACATGATGGGGCGTATCTCAACATTTCCATTGATCGCGACAGGCCGATCCACAATATTGTGCATGCCAAGAATGGCGCTTTGTGGTGGATTGATGATGGGTGTTGACAACATGGAACCAAAAATGCCGCCATTCGTAATGGAAAAGGTTCCACCGGTCATTTCATCCAGACTCAAGCGGTTGTCACGCGCTTTTTGTCCGAGTTCCACAATTTTCTGCTCAATTTCCGCGATTGTCATGGTGTCCGCGTTTCTGATGACAGGGACAACCAGCCCTTTGGGGCCACTGACCGCAATGCCCATGTCCACATAATTGTGATAGACAACATCATCACCATCAATCATGGCGTTCACATCAGGAAACTCCTTCAAACCTTCGGTCACAGCCTTGACAAAAAATCCCATGAACCCCAGTTTGATTCCATGCCGTTTCTGAAACGCTTCATTGTGGGTTTTACGCAAACGCATGATCTGGCTCATATCCACTTCATTGAAGGTGGTCAGCATGGCTGTTTCATTTTTGACAGACACCAGCCGCTCTGCGATTTTCCGGCGTAAGGGCGACATTCGTTTCCGGCTTTCTCTAAGAATTTCAGATGTGGATGGCGTTGCTGTTTTTGGAGTGGCTACAGTCGGTGAAACTTGTGGAGGCGCAATCACTGGAGTCGAAGCGTTTTGGGCATCCGCTTTGGTGATTCTGCCATCTTTTCCGGAACCCTGTATCGCTTCAGGCGCTAGGCCTTTTTCCGCAAGAATTTTCTGAGCGGCCACGGAGGGATGTCCGGTCGCATAGGTTGATTTTTCAACAGGCGTCAGTGTCTCACCAACTGCGGCACTGACTGGAACCACAGGTGGTGACGTGACAGAACCAGAGGCTTCAGTGTCAATCACCGCGGCGATATCGCCCACTTTCGCAGGTGTGCCTGACGGGATCATGATTTTTAGTTTTCCAGCATGTTCAGTGATGAGTGGCAAGGTCGCCTTTTCAGTTTCAATTTCACACAGCACCTCATCAACGGCCACCATCTCGCCATCCTGTTTGAGCCAGTTGGCAATTTCAACTTCAGTGATGGATTCTCCAGGACTAGGAATTTTAATTTCTACAGGCATATTTCATTTCTCTTGAAGGTTAATAATCAGGCAAAGGCCCGGTCAATCAGTTCTTTTTGCTGGGCATTGTGAATTTTATAAAAACCAGTCGCGGGAGTGGCGTTTTCCTTGCGGGAAATGGTTTCCAGCGGACGAAATTTGAAACGGCGCAACATGAAGTTCAGGTATCCCATATTCTCAGGCTCTTCCTGAACCCAGAGCCATTGTTTTGCGGCAGAATAGCGATCAAGAACCTGTTGAATCTGCCTGGACGGCAATGGATTCAACTGCTCCAGTCTCACGATCGCGACATCTTTTCGTTCGGTTGATTGCTGGCGTTCGAGAAGTTCATAATAAATTTTTCCGGTGCAGAACAACACCCGACCCACCTTGTCCGCATCCACATAAGAATCATCCAGCACCTCATGGAATCGGGTTCCTTCGATAAAATCGTCAATCGGGCTGACACAGGCCGGATGTCGCAGCAAACTTTTCGGAGTGAAAATCACCAGAGGTTTACGAATCGGCCAGATCATTTGCCGACGCAGAAGATGAAATAAACTGGCTGGAGTGGTGCAGTTGGCCACAATCATGTTGTTGTCAGCGCACAAGGCGAGAAAGCGTTCAGGGCGAGCTGAAGAATGTTCAGGACCCTGGCCTTCATAACCATGAGGCAAGAGCATGACCAAACCGTTCATTCGTTGCCATTTGGTTTCAGCGCATGAAATGAACTGATCAATGATGATTTGCGCGCCATTGGCAAAATCGCCAAACTGCGCTTCCCAGATCGTCAGGACTCGTGGTGAATAAAGGGCGTAGCCAAACTCGAATCCCAGCACACCATACTCAGACAACAGTGAATTATAAATTTCAAATCTTGCCTGATGTTCACTGACATTTCTCAACGGGACATATTTCTCTTCAGAATCTTCCACCAGCAATACCGCATGACGATGAGAAAAGGTTCCCCGTTCAACATCTTCGCCGCTGAGTCGAATAGGATTTCCCTGATGCAGCAATGTGGCATAGGCCATGGTTTCTCCCATCCCCCAATCCAGTTTTCCGGCATCGCCAATCATCTTTTTGCGGTCCTGATACAATTTCCGTGTCTTGTCAAAAAACTTTTTATCTTCAGGAATGTTCGTGATTCGATCCCCCAATTCATGGAATAATTCACGAGGAACTCCTGTTTCAGGCGACAATTCAAAATCTTCTGGGGTTGCCAGACGAAGTCCAGACCAGTTGCCTTGCAGAAATGATGTCACCTGAGATGTTTCTCGCTGGCGTGCTTCCTCCAGTCGCTCCTGAAGCATGCTTTTGAATTCCTGTTCCATTTCAAGAGCAAGACTTGCTTCCACACTCCCTTTGGAAATCAATTTCTGATTATAAACTTCCCTGGGGTTGGGATGGTTGGCAATCAATTTATAAAGCAGGGGTTGCGTGAATCGCGGCTCATCGCCTTCGTTATGACCATGTTTACGGTAAGACAAAATATCAACAAACACATCCCGATGAAATGTCTGCCGGAAGGATAGTGCCAGTTGAATGACATACACGACAGCTTCCACATCATCGCCATTGACATGAAACACCGGCGACAGGGTCGTTTTGGCAACATCAGTACAATAGGTACTGGATCGTGCGTCATGATAGTTGGTGGTGAAGCCGATCTGATTGTTGAGCACCACATGCACGGTGCCTCCAGTCCGATAGCCATCCAGTAGCGACATTTGCAGGACTTCATACACAATGCCCTGTCCTGCGACAGAAGCATCGCCATGAATCAGAATCGGGCAGATCTTGTTTTCATCATTTTTGTAGCGCAAATCCAGTTTGCTACGCACCAAACCCTCGACCACCGGATTGACAGCTTCCAGATGTGAAGGATTGGGGAGCAGGTTCAGTTTGACGCTTTTTCCTGTAGACGTGGATTGGGTGCTGGAATAGCCCATATGGTATTTGACATCGCCTTCAAACAAGGAGTTAGCAAAGGCTTTCCCTTCAAACTCGGTAAAAATGCTGTCGTAGGTTTTTCCCAAAATGTTGGCCAGCACATTCAAACGTCCACGGTGTGCCATACCAAACACAAATTCGCTGATACCAAGTTCCGCTCCAAATTCCAGAATGGCATCCAATGCGGGAATGATGGTTTCAGAGCCTTCCAGTGAAAAGCGTTTTTGTCCCACATATTTCGTATGCAGAAAATTTTCAAAGACGGTGGCCTGATTCAGTTTCTGGAAAATACGTTTTTTTTGACTGATGGTCAACTCAGGCGTGTTCTTGCAACGTTCCATCTTTTCTTCGAGCCATTCAATCATGTTCGGAACACGCACAAATTTGTATTCAACCCCAATAGAGCCGCAATAAGTCTGATCCAGCCAATCAATGATTTTTCGCAGTGTGCCTGGTCCACATCCTGGAATTCTGTTACCCGCCTGAAACACAGTGTCCAGATCTGAGGCACTCAAGCCATAAGTTTCCAGCGCAAGAGATCCGGGATGCACACGTCTGGGGCGTATCGGATTGGTTTTGGACCACAAATGTCCTCGCTGGCGGTATCCATTGATCAGGTTGATCACACAAAATTCCTTATCCAGTTTTTCTGGATCCACATTACTGCTGTCACCATAAGTTTCTCGGGCAAAATCAAATCCCTTGAAAAACTGGGCCCAGTCAGCACTGACCGAGGTCGGGTTTTTCAGATATTGCTGATAAAGTTCATCAATTGCGGAAACATCGGCATTTCCAAGATACGAATATTGGTCCATAATTCAAAAATCGTGAAAGGTTGTCAGGGGTGGACAAGAGGTTTTCCACAGATGGATGCAGGGTAAACGCATGGTTTCGGTTATGGTTATTCCGTAACCACAGTTTGAGGTCTGAGTACAAAACCGGCGGTCATCCTGCATGAAGATTTACTAGTTATGTCAAATGCTTTCAAGGTGTTTTCAATGATGCGGAAATAATTATTTGACAGCGTTGTGGTGAAACTGTGTGGCTTTTTATTGACGGGATTTTCCATAACCTGTTCCATGTTACACTGCGAATAACCTTAAAGATTGAAATTATGGTGTAAACTGTTTATAAATCAAAAAAACAGCAGGAATTATTTTTAAAATATTCTCAATGAAGGAACCTTATGTCACGGGTATTGATTCTCACGCTGGTATGCATGCTGTCCAGTGCTTTACCACTACAGGCCCTGGAAACCGCACCCCGGATAACCGACCGGGAACTCATAGAGATTCTGACTGAATTGAAGGAAGGGCAAAAACGACTGGAGCTTCAGATCACGAATCTTCAACGTGAAATGGATAAACGGTTTGAGGCGGTGGACAAGCGATTTGACGCTGTTGATAAACGGTTTGAGGCTGTTGATAAGCGGTTTGAGGCTGTTGATAAGCGGTTTGAGGCTGTTGATAAGCGGTTTGAGGAAGTGAACCAACGGTTTGAGATGATGAACAATCTGATCATCGGCATTCTCACTGCGTTTGCCGGAATCGTGGCCGCTACCATCAGCTTTGCGCTTTGGGACAGAAGAACCATGATTCGTCCCTTTGAAACCAAAGTGAAGCACATTGAGGACAGGCAGGACGCCCTCGAAACGGAAATGTTGTCAGACCGCAAAAAATTCCATCAGTTTGTGGAAGCTTTTCGGACTTTGGCTCAAACAGACACCAATGTCGCCAAAGTCCTCAAATCATTTTCCTTGATGTAACTCATTTTAGATTTTCACATGATCAGGAAAGCAGGGAAGCCGAACGGAATGGCTTAAATTTCCCTGAGAATTATAAAAAGTCATTTTTCCGGATTCGTCACAAAGCTTCACTTCTTCTGTACCCTGTTCAAAATAGAGTTCCCGTGAAGGCATCATAGCATTTCGTTTGGAATGAACAAAATGTTCCCTGATCTGGCTGAAATGAGGTTGTTTCAGCCAGAATGTGTTATTGCAGGTATTCACAGTTAGAAACACATTCAAACCGGATCGTAGTTTCACTGTTACAACCAACATCCGGGATTGGCCAAGGCATATTGATTCCCTGAAAATCATTGATGGTTTTTGTGACTATTTTAGTGTTTGGAATACCACCGCCAAGCGCAACCGATTTATCAGCAAGATTCCACCATGCGACCAAGAACCGACCTTCCAGTTTAACCCTAATCTGGGTGTCAGACCTTAAATTCAGGCTTTGAGGATTGCTGGGAGCTGTTGTGTAATTTTTTGTTTTTCCACTTTGAGGAATGCCTGCAATCTGCTGACTCTGATCGTCAATGTGTCCGCGGATGTTATTATCCACGCAAATAGCACCGCTCAATTTCACATTGATACTGGTAATGCGATATTGGGCGACCCCGATCTCAAATCGCATGTCAGGATCGGCATAAGCTTTACAGTCAGGATCATTGACACAGTGCTCCAGACAATACGTTTCATTAGCCGCGGAACATGTGTAGATGATCTGATCAATTTCGAAGCCTCGATACAAGGCAGTGGCCTTGTTGATCAAATCGCCATATTTCCAGCCAAACAGAGACCACAGGCTTCGGGCCGCACATCCCACACAGTCAATTTCCACATTGATGTTATTGGGTGGAGAAAGAATGGGTGGTGACGAATTAAACTGCAATTTTTGACCTGTGATCAGATCCAGTGTTTGTCCCGCAATCGAAACAGTATTGCTTCCTGTATGAATTTCCGGTTTCCACAATACGGTTTGGTTGCCTGTAACCTTGATGCTATCTTTTAGAAAGATTCCCATCCAGTCCAGATGAAGATCTGAAAAATGAAATCGTGTGGTGGCAATCTTGCTGCCGTCAAATACAACGCTTCCATAAGATAAGCGGTTGCTCAAATTGACAGGAATGCTGACATCACTGACATAATTGTCCTGCTGTCCCGGATTGGCAGGATTATCGGTGATTTTGGCTGTCAATGTTTTTTTATAGGTATTTTGTTTCACATGTCGGGTACAAAGAGAAACCATGTCTGAAAAATCAAAAGACACATTTGAATTATTGGTTTTACACAATGGATTTCGATCGCCCTGACAGCCAGGGACCCTGAGACCATCATCATGATAATCTTCTGCGGTTGGCAACAAACTCAATACAGAAGACCAGGCACCATGCTGCCAGTTTGCACGGAACTTATAAAAATAATCACCCTGAACGGTTGGCCATTTGGCAACACCTGTGGTTGGATTGGAAGGATCGACATCAAACCATTGTGGATCCGCACCCGGACAACCGATTGTTCCTGTTGATGAGTCTGAATGCCAAATCGGAATCAACGGAGGAATATCCAATGTTTCAGGCTGGGCATACAAAAAGGCATCTACCGTTTTTGCCGGATCGGGGCCTTTTTTCACGCAAAGCGCAAAATAAGAAAACGCGTCACCTTGAAAAAATGACATGTTAAAGGCCGCATTGCCATTCATCCACCACATTGTGGGATCAATTCCAAGATGGGCAATGTAGGTTGGTGATATATGTCCCACTGTTTCCAGGGCAAAAGTACCTCTGATTTCTTTAAAACCACCGCCATCATCGCACAGATATGCCGCCCGTTCCTGGTTAGGGAATGAACCACCCAACAGCGTATTCAGCATGCCTGATAACTGTACCGTGTAGCCTCTCACATAAACATCTTCTACAAATTCAGTTCCAATGCCCTGTTTCACACAAAGACTCAACCAGCCATTACCAATACCTACAGGATTGATGCTGACTTCAGGATTTCCTGGAATATAGATTCCTCCAGCCGCACTGCTGCGCCAGTTCCCTCGTGACACAAAACCATTTCCGCAGGAATCTCCCGGAGAAACCTTGGCATTGACTAAAATCACATCCAGCAATCCCTGTTTTTGTGTTTGACTGGGCCAGTCACTTGGGTTGCCCTCATTCCAGCCTAAAGGAATATCATCGCCTTCACTGTCATTGTCCTGCCTGTTGAATCCTTTGCTGTAGGGCCGACCGATAGCCGCGGTAGGAACGGCAAGAGTCCAGTCACCACTTTGTTTATTGGCCCAGAGAAATCGTTCGCCCAGAGGATCTCTCAGATAGAACTCACTCACTTTCAGACCTTTGTTGGTGAAGGCTGATTTGATGATGTTTGGCCGATTGTTTCTGTTCAAGCCCGCATCACGGTAATCAATATAGTTGCCGCCATTGTATTCCGGACTTAGATGATTGACATCGAGCAAAGTGATTCCAGCATTTTTCTGGGTTTTATCCAGTTTTTCCAGCCTGTCTGTGGTTTCCTTGCCAAACGCCAGAATAAAATGATGGACGTTTTTCCAGACACCCCGATCGTCGCCTTTGAACATTACATCGACAATTCCATCCAGACCGGAATTATTGAGAATACGGGCATTCCATTGTTTTATTGTGGTATATTGGTCACAAATGGACACTTTTTTGGGAACCGGGGTGGTTCCATCCTTGTTATCCGTATCAATGTCGCCATTGGCGCCACAAGTCATCAACATGAAAGAATGGGTCTGGCCTGTTGGTGGTGTGAATACCTGTGCGTTTTCATAAAATGCAGGATTAACAACATAAATATACGGCCGTCCCCAGTAATCTTTCTGGATTTGATTAGGCGATCCTGACAGGTATGGTCCTTTCCACTGAGTGAGAGACCCCGGTTTGATGATCAAATCTTCCAACAACGTCGGAAGTGCCCCGGTATCCTGATAATAGGTCGTGATCGCCTCTGCGGTTAGTTTCAGTTTATCCTGTGACCAGTCCTGCTTTTGCTGTGACCGAATTTTATAATACAAGGGAGTTGCGACGACCAGCGTCATGGCAATTCCCATCAATGCGGTAAAAACCATGGCCGCTGAAAAACCAGACCGTTTACGTTGTCTGTCCCCATGATCCAGAATTTGATGCTGCTGGACACAATGTTGAAGTTTCATAATTCCCCTTTAATCTGACGGATTATAAACAAATCTGTGTTGGTATTCACAAGGGTCTGAATCAGTATGCCGGATGAATGTCATCCAGTTTTTCTGCCGCGGTGGATGTTTTACCATCGGGTCCCCGACTATAAAAATGACGTTCATTCACATCCCAGCTCATGAAATTCCCCCAGGCGTCTCTGGCCGGGATAGACTGAAACATTTCCATGAATGCGGAAGGACAATGTTTATCAGCGGCACAGTTTGTTCCGCATTTTGCTCTTAAATTGATCCATTCCGTTGCATTGGCAATGCTTGCTTTAATTTTAATAGCAGTTGTCGGAATGCTTAGGAAATTGGAAACAGAACAGTTATTGTTATCCACCAGTTCGTCAAACAGAGGAATCTGGCCTAAACCAGCGTTCATCAGTGTTGTATTGTCATCAATCACTTTATCCTTGGCCTTGTCATAAACAGTTTTGGCTGAAATCATATAAGTCAGGTCATCGGAAGTGCTGGGCTTTCCATCGGGGCCGTTCGATTTGAGTGTTGCCTTGTACATCACTGCAGGATCAGGAGTGTAGATATAGTCATTTCCCCAGGCATCCCTCTTAATACTGGTGGTGGAACCTGACGCATAGGGACCTTTCCATGTACTGACAGCAGGTGGAACGGTGGGATCAATCACCAGATCTATCAGATTGGCGGGAAACCGGCCTTCGTCCTTGTAATAACTTTGCAACGAGGCTTCGAGGTTGAACACTTCTTTCTTGGTGTTGGAACTTTTAACGGTGTCATTCACCATGGAAGTGATCGGTGCCATGGTTCCAGCCAGAATAGAAATGACGCCAAGTGAAACCATGACTTCCATTAAGGAAAAACCCCATCGTCGTTGTTGTGTCTTCGTTGTTTTTTTCATATGTCCCCTTGTTCAATTATTTGTTAATACCAACCTGGGATGTCATCCGTGTTTGCCGCTAAACTGTCATTGGTCCTGTTTGGACCCGAACTATAAAATTGATAATTGGTACGATCCCACAGCAACGGTTTTCCCCAAAGATCTTTTGAGGTGTGGAGATCAAAAAAGATTTGAAGGAAAATAGCGGGACATTCCAACGATGTTACGGCGTTGCACTGTACTTTAAATTTACTGATCTTGCTGCCGCTCACTCCGGCTTCTGCCAAAATTACCGCAATCTCAGGATCCGTATATTTGGGATCTCCGTTCTCTTTTTTCTCGAGTTTGAGAAACGCATTGGTGGGATACATGAATTTGGTATAGCGATCTGCAATTGAAGTGCTGGAAAGTTGATTGAACAGCTCAATCATGGCATCGGGGGCTTCATTGGGATTTTTAGGATTTGAAGACGCAACTCTTAAACCATAGCGGTCTTTCATTTTCTGAACTGTTTCCAGTCCTGAATATTCCATGGCGGCACTGATTTGACTAATGGTATGCTTCAGATAACGATGCTGGATAATCCGTGTTGAAACAGGGTAGACCATATCATCACTGTTTTCTTTTTGCAGAATCCAATGCGTGCCGACCTGATTATCCAAAGCATGATTTGCTCCATTGGACGCAAGCACTGCCACACTGGCCTCGATTGCCCAATAGGGTGTCACAGACGTTGTCTGGACAGTATCACCACCATCAATCCGGTCATAAACATACCGTTGGTTCCAACTGTCTTTCAGCGTACTGCTGGTCACATATGGACCATAATAGGGCGTCACATTGCCGACATTGGTGATGAGTTGATCCAACCCTGTGTTGGACGTTCCGTAAGTATCATTTGGTAATTTCCCCATATCTCTGAAATAACTCAGCAATCCTTGTTCCAAAAGTAGGATTCTGTCTTGTGTTCCCGTCACATTAGTCTGATTCAATACTTTTGTACCCATGGGCATAATCACTGCTGTCAGGACGGACAAGACCCCCAGACTCAGCAATATTTCCATCAATGTAAACCCTTTTTTCAAACGCATAATTCCCCTTCAATCAAATAAAACAGGTGATCAATTTGAGCGGATGAGTGAATCTGTAGCAAATTAAACAAGTTAACGTCAACTTTTACCTGAGATAAATCTGCGAGTTGTCAAATATTATAATTCTGCCATGTGGATTAATTGAATGATAGAGCCAGAGAACAGGTCCGCCAAAATATAGAAAGGAACTGAAAAATAAGAGAGATTCTTGTTGTGGAAAGAGGTGGGTTGTCACCAAATGTCCGTTAAACAGAGGATCCTGCTGCTTTTAATCTTGAGGGGGTTTGACGTCAACAGGCATTTACAAAACTGGAAAGGCTATGAATTTTTGTGTTCTCTTCACCTTGCTCTGATCGTTGTTAATCAAACGGTCGAGTCTGCGAGCGATTTGTGTCTTCCCGTGTCTGGCTTGTGGAGAAGTACTCTATCAAAAAACTATTTCTGAATCACTGACTGAGGGAAATTAGTTTGACTTTTCAGGACAAGTCGACAAAAAACCTCCTGTCTTTTTTAGTTGCAAAGCAATTGAAAATTCCCGGGTTGACAAGCAATCCAGAACAAACAGAAATGTATATTTCAGATCTGGAATTTTTAACGTTTTTGCAAAAATCCATGTGACATTTTTTCATGGATTTCTAATTCAATTCTCACATTTTGATCATACGCTTCAGTACGTTGGTCAGTAATTTTATAATTATTATCATGAGGGTATTATATGGATATTGAAGCAAAAGTATTTGCGACTATCAGTGAGCAATTGGGCGTTGACAAATCAAAAATCAAACTGGATGCCCACTTCATTGACGATCTGGAAGCGGATTCATTGGATATTGTAGAGTTGGTCATGGCTCTCGAAGAACAATTTGAAATATCTATTCCCGATGAAGCCGCTGAGAAAATCACTACGGTTCGTTCCGCTGTCGATTATATAAAAAGTGCGTTGGAGTCCAAATAGTACCTGCTTCAGGTATTGCCTGTTAAACCATTATTAATTCAACGATCATGAGACGACGTGTTGTAGTCACTGGACTAGGATGTGTTTGTCCTTTGGGAAATGATGTTTCAACAGCATGGAAACAATGTTCTGAGGGACAATCAGGAATCAGCAGAATTACCCGCTTTGATCCGGCAGATTTCCGCTGTCAGATTGCGGGAGAAGTTAAAAATTTTGTCATGCCTGCCCTGATTCCGCCCAAGGAAATTAAAAAAATGGATACTTTCATCCATTATGCTATTGCGGCCACAGAACAGGCTATTCTTGATTCAGGACTGCAAATCAGTGAATCTCTGGAAACCGAAGTGGGGGTTTCCCTGGGGGTTGGCATCGGAGGACTTCCTACCATTGAGTCCTGTCATGAAACCTTGATGACAAAGGGGCCATCACGGATCACTCCGTTTTTTCTACCAATGACATTGTTGAATATGTCTGCCGGGCAAATATCCATCTTGTTCCGGGCACGTGGCTACAATGCCTGCACGGTTTCGGCCTGCGCTTCGTCCAATCACTCGATTGGCAATGCTGCCAGAATTATTGAACGAGGCGATGCCAAAGTCATGATCACGGGTGGTGCTGAAGCTACCGTTACGCCGCTTGCAATGGGAGGGTTTTCAGCCATGAAGGCCTTGAGTACCCGCAATGACATGCCTGAAAAAGCCAGTCGCCCCTATGATCGGGATCGTGATGGTTTTGTCCTGTCAGAAGGTTCAGCGGTACTGATTCTTGAAGATCTTGAGTTTGCCAGGGCTCGTGGCGCGAATATTTATTGTGAAGTGACAGGCTATGGGTTCAGTTCTGATGCCTATCATGTCACATCGCCTTCAACAGACGGACCTGCCCGATCCATTGCCATGGCTCTCAAAGACGCAGGATTAAATCCGGAGCAAGTGGATTATATCAATGCGCATGGCACTTCAACACCGGTTGGTGATATCAATGAACTGAGTGCCATAAAATTAGCACTTGGAACCGATGCGGCATCAAAGGTTTCAATCAGTTCCACAAAATCCATGCATGGGCACCTGCTTGGAGCCGCTGCGGCACTTGAAGCGGTACTCACTATCAAGGCAATGCAGAATAGCTTTATACCACCCACCATTAATATTGAGAACATCGATCCGGAATGTGATCTGGACGTCACACCCAATTCCGGTAAGGAACGGGGCATTGAGCATGCAATTTCAAATTCTTTCGGATTTGGTGGAACCAATGCTTCTCTCGCTTTTTCCAAATTTAAGGGTTAGTGACTTGAGGCGGGCATTTGCCATTCAATTGCTTTCATTCGGGTTGGCCTTTACAGCGACGTGTGGCGTTGTGTGGTCCGCACCGGATCCCGTCAAGGAACTTCCTCCTGGGCAATGTCAAAATCCAAAACCATACACGGATTTAACCCATTGCCGGTTCTCTTCCCGTTCCGCTCTGAAAAATAAAGATTTGAGAGGTGTGAATCTTTCCCGACAAAACTTGAATCGTTTTGATTTGCAAAACGCTAATCTTCAGGATGCCATACTTGAAAAAACAGAGTTGCGTTATGCAAATCTTAGAGGGGCGAACCTGCAAAATGCCAATCTGACAGGCGCACAGTTAGACAGTTCCATCTGGAGAAAAGCTTTGCTGTATACCGCAAAAATGCATAATGTTTCAGCGTTAGGCATGGACATGTCCGGTGTCAATTTGTCCAAAGCCGATCTGACAGGTGCTTTTTTATATGGTGCGGACTTTACAGGATCCATTATGGATCATGCCAATCTTCGTCGAGCTGTGCTGGATGAAGCGAATCTGACGGAGGCGAATATGAATAGTGCTGATTTGAGAGAAACATCTTTACAATTCACGACTCTCGAAATGGCTGATCTGCATGACGCCCGTCTGGAACACGCCAAGTTACTGTTGGTCAATATTGAAAATACTAATTTTCAGAATACCCGTGGTATTCCCGAATGGATTACTAAAGGAATGGATGAACAGGGAATTCACCGTAACAGCATTCTGGAACAATCTATCCGGGATGGTTTTCGAAAATTACAGGGGGTGGATTTGTCAGGTGCGGATATGGTGGGGCTGAATCTGAACTATGCGGATCTTTCCTATGCGAACCTTGAGTACACTGATCTGGAAGGTACCACGTTGAAAGGCGCGAATTTGCGTGGAACCAATTTGAAAGGCGCCAATCTGAAAAATGTGGATATGACAGGAGCTTTTCTGGATGAGGCAAATCTCGATTATGCCAACATGCAGAATATTCAGGGTATTTCTGACTCCGTGAAAGAAATGTTTGCACAATAATCACTCAGGGTGAAGCATGCGATATCTGATTTTGTTAATGATCTCATTGTCTTTTTTTGTCTGTTCTGCCACGGCGGAGGACACCCTTCAGGTGTATCGTGGCGTTGGGGGCGACTTCACCTTGACAGGACATAATCAGCAGAACGTAAGCCTCGAAAATTATCGTGGAAAAGTTGTCCTGCTTACCTTTGGCTACACTTATTGTCCAGATGTCTGTCCACTCATCCTGTCAGCCCTGAAACAGGATATGATCCAGTTGGGTTCCCTGAAATCAGGAGTTCAGGTATTGTTTGTTTCGGTGGATCCAGAAAGGGATACTCCCGAACGATTGAAAGAGTATGTGACATATTTTGATGAAACGTTCATGGGACTGACAGGCTCCGTTGACGAAATCAAAAAAGTGGGTGATTTGTATCGTGCCAGATATTTTCGTGAGGAAAGCCCCTCTATCGCAGGATATTTTTTTGCGCATACAGACTATGTTTATCTGATTGATCAGGACGGAAATGTCCGGGGTCGATTTAAAACGGCTCATGAAAATGAGGCCTTGTTACAAGGAATTCAACACTTGCTTAAACAATGAAAGGAGCATTATGAAGACAACTTTTTGGGCGATAGTATGTGTGAGTGTGATGTTAGCCATCTCAGCTTGTTCCACAGCGACAACACAACCGACATCAGCAATCCAAATCACAAACTCATGGGTACGGGCTGTTCCTCCCAATGCACCGGCCAGTGCCGCTTATATGGAAATACACAATACCTTAGCCCGGGATCTTTATTTGCTTGGCGGAGAAAGTGATATCAGTGAGTTTGTGGAGCTACATACCGTTGTTCACGAAAACGACATGATGTCCATGCGCAAGATTGATAATATTATGATTCCAGCACAAGGCCAGGTTTTGCTCAAGCCCATGAGCAATCATATTATGCTGATCAATCTTAAAAAATCATTGGCTCCCGGAGATCAAATTCATCTAACACTCAAGTTTCAGGATGCGGACGACCTCCAAATCACCATTCCGGTTCAGGAAAAAATGATGCCTTCCAGCATGCCCCCCTTAGAGACTCATGAACATCATCAGATGATGCATTGATGATTGAACGCCGAGTGAACCCTCCATCCCTTCTGAAGTCAGTTCGTTTGCTGATATTTTGGAAGGTATGGGGTATCGGTGGATCCTGACTTACACTTCAATGATCGCTTATGAAAATTCATCAATCGGTCTTGCCACGGATAACCAGGGAAACTGTTCAATGGATCATCAGAAATCTGATGATCTGGTTGGCGTTGCTGCTTATCGGGATTGTTCCATTGTGGTGGTTTTCGCAGTCTGTGATAAAACCTGATTCCAAATCACTGTCTAATGAATTGATTCCGATTCACTTCAAAACCGATGCGAATGGCATGGGCTTGAAGGCATTGGATTCTTCTGGAAAGATACTGGCTCAAGCCGGTTTCTCTGTTCCTGTTCAGCATTTTTCACTCAGTACTGATTTCTCACGAATTGCGGTATTGGACCGTCATAGTCCGCCCAATGTTTTTCTTTATGAGTTGCCGTCTCTGAAATTCATTCATCAAGTGCAATTGACTCACCCTGCGGAAGTAGTGATTTTTTCAGGAGATTCCCGATTTTTAGCTCTGTCCGGTCCAGAATATAACACGATAGATCTGTTGACTGTTCCTGAACTGGAAATGAAGGGACACCTTGAAACAGGGCTCTCTATCATGGCGATTCATCCGTTGGAACGTTCAGAATTTATTTTGGCAAGAACGCCTCAAAGTATTCTTAAAATTCAAACACTTCCTCTGGAAATTACGGAAGAAAATGCGGAAATTCCGCTCAAACTGGGGGATGAGATCATGATGGTGGATCCTTACGGGATGTGCTCCATCCATGGGATTTCCCATCCGTTGTTTGAACCTGATACAACGATGACAACGGGATTGACAGGTTATTTCACTGAAGCTGTTTTTGCGGGATTGAGGTGAGAAAGGGTATTCCCCGAAAGGAATACCCGAAGTGCGGCGTGGATCAATAATCCATGTCATCCATTGCAGGAGCAGAGGATTCTTTTTTAGGCGCGTCAAATATTGTCGCGGAGGTGGTCAACAGCAAACTGGTAACAGATGCCGCATTTTCCAAAGCGGAACGAGTCACTTTGGTAGGATCAATCACACCGCGTTCAATCAGATCGCCAAACTCTTCTGTAGCTACGTCAAAGCCATAAGAAAGAGAGGGATTTTTAATGATTTCACTCAGAATAGTCGCAGGTTCAAGAGCACCATTGCGAATGATCTGGCTGGCTGGGGCTTCCAGCGCTTTCAGAATCAGTTTTGCTCCGGATTTCTGATCTCCCTCAAGAGAGTCAACAACCGCGGCTACCGTTGAGAGACAGCGTAACAAAGCAACGCCACCACCGGGAACGATTCCTTCTTCAACGGCGGCACGGGTTGCATGCAGAGCATCTTCCACACGTGCTTTCTTTTCTTTCATTTCCACTTCAGTATAAGCTCCAACGTTGATCACGGCAACACCGCCGGCCAGTTTTGCCAGACGTTCCTGGAGTTTTTCACGGTCATAATCTGACGTGGTGTTTGCCATTTCAGCTCTGATTTGACTGACGCGTGCCTTGATGGTTGCTTTTGTACCATGTCCATCAATGATCGTGGTGTTGTCTTTATCAATGGTGACATGTGCGGCACTGCCAAGGTATGTAAGTTGTGCGTCCTGAAGTTTCATGCCGGTTTCTTCAGAAATCACGGTGGCACCTGTGAGGATAGCCAGATCTTCCAGCATGGCTTTGCGGCGATCACCAAAACCCGGTGCTTTCACAGCGGCGGCCTGAATGGTTCCGCGGATTTTATTCACAACGAGAGCAGCCAGTGCTTCACCTTCAATGTCTTCGGCAATCAGCAACAAGGGTTTGCCTGTGCGCACGTTGGCTTCCAGAATAGGAATCAACTCTTGCAAACTGGATACTTTTTTGTCAACAAGCAGAATGTTTGGTGATTCCAGAACGACTTCCATCCGCTCTGCGTCAGTGATAAAATGGGGAGAAAGGTAACCACGATCAAATTGCATTCCTTCAACAACTTCGAGTGTGGTTGCGGCACCTTTGGCTTCTTCCACAGTCACAACACCATCCTTACCAACCTTGTCCATGGCTGAAGAAAGGATCTCACCAATTTCCCGGTCATTGTTTGCTGAAATTGAAGCAACCTGTGCGACTTCCTTTGAACTTGAAATCGGTTTGGAAATTTCTTTAAGTTTTTTAACAACAGCGATAACCGCCTTGTCCATGCCACGTTTGATATCCATCGGATTCGCTCCGGCTGTGATATGCTGGCATCCAAGTTGATACATGGCCTGTGACAGGACCGTAGCTGTGGTTGTTCCATCTCCGGCGACATCGGATGTTTTGGAAGCAACCTCACGGACCATTTTGGCACCCATGTTTTCTACGTGATCCTTCAGATCAATTTCTTTTGCAACGGTGACACCATCCTTGGTCACAGTTGGTCCGCCATAGGATTTTTCAATCACAACGTTTCGACCTTTGGGACCCAATGTGACTTTTACCGCATCTGCCAGTTGGTTGACGCCTGAAAGCAGTTTTTTTCTGGATTTTTCATCAAACAAAATTTCTTTTGCTGCCATTTTTGTTCTCCATATCAAATAGTTAATTTTTTAGTCACAGACACATTATTTTACAATCACGCCCAACAGATCATCTTCGCGCATGATCAGATATTCTACACCGTCAAATTTGATTTCGGTGCCAGCGTATTTACTGAACAAAACACGATCACCCTTGCTCACGCCCGGGGCAATACGCTCACCATTAGTTTGACGTTTGCCTTTGCCGACGGCGATCACTTCGCCTTCCTGTGGTTTTTCTTTGGCAGAATCGGGAATGAAGAGACCACTTGCGGTTTTTTCTTCAGCAACGACACGCTTAATCACAACTCGATCTTGCATTGGTCGAATCATTTTTTATCCTTTCTTTAGAGATCCTGGAAAACCCGACCGAAACCTGAGGAGGTCAGTCGGATATGAGGTAGCTTGAATCTACAAGTTAGCACTCTTTTATTATGAGTGCTAACACAAGTCAAACGAAAATTTAAAGGATTTCAGTGATGAAATGACGACTACCAATTTGGAACTTCGCCCGCGTATTCATGGCAAACCTGAATCAGCGTCTGGATGTGTGGTTGTGTGCGGAGCGTGTCAGGCAAACTGTCAATGATTTGCAGGAAAGCATCATAGATGACCTCTTTCCTTGCACCCAGTTGATCCAGTGGATGCATGAGAAAAGCATCGGTTCCTGAGCGCAGAATTTGTTGATCTTTGGCAGGAGTGGGAACAAATTCCAGCCATAAAAAATAAGATTGCGGAGTGAACAGACGTCCCCCTGAACCGGTTTTGACAAAGCATGTGGTGCCCAGCACCAGGAGTTGCTGACCAAGAACTGTGGGTAAGGCCAGGCAGCGTTCGGTGTAGGTCGTTTCAGAGCCTGTCTGACTGGAGGCAAATTTATGGAGGGTTGGCACGACAGAGGTTCGGGAGTATTCTTCGTAATAATTCAGAACGTCCTGTACAAACTGTTCAAACTCATTGCTCAGATTTCCTTTTTTATAACTGAAAAACAGGGTGAAATAACGGGACGCTTTTTCCTGATAATCCTGCGGAAAATTTTTTCCGAAGCGCATGCGGTCTGTTTTGACAGGTGAAATGAATTTTTCCGGATATCTTCGATCCTTCACATCTGAACGCTCTTGTGTGGTGACCGGTTTCTCCTGAGCTTGCGGCACAAAAATTTCTTTTACTTTATGCATGAATGCCTGAAACCATGAGGAGGGTTTTTCCTGGTGCTGTTCAGCATATTGAATCACATCATCCATGATGTGGCTGTAAATACTTGTCTCCTGGATCATCTCGTCATCAAAGCCCAACTCGACATTTTCGTCCGTTTCTTTTTTGATCCTGTTTCTGATGTCAAACACCATCTGTCCCAGTATATTCGACGGCAAACGTTCCAGCATGTTTTTTTCTGCCTGGATCACCTGTTCACTTTGCAGGAATTGCCGGTGTCTCAAGTTGGTATTGAGTTGTTTGGAAATCTTGGTCCAACTCGAATATTCCGCATAAACATCAGCTTTGATCGAATTGAGGGTTGGTACAGGATTGGTGTTGAACTGATCTTCGTTACGCAGAACTACAAGCAGCCAGTGTTGCAGAAACTGATCTCGCCATTTCAGGTAGATCGGGAGTTGGGGATGTCCCAGAATATCATGAATCAGATCCGCGTATTTTCGGACCATCTGGCTGTAGGGCACTTCGCCCTCAATAAAAATGGGGCCTTTGTGCGTAGCAATGTCCTTAAGCCAACGGAAGGTCAATTTCTGATTGGGGTCTGGTTTGAGCGAGGGTGGAATCAGCGCGATGAAGCTTTGGGTCAGGGAATCAATCAAGGCTTCCAGTTCATAGCGTATCTGTTGCTCAACATTGGGTGAGTCAAATAAAGTTTTGGTGGCCAGTACACTGCGGATGACACTTTGGGACGCATCCAGTTTTCTGAAAAGAATTCGGAAATAGGCCTCCTTGTGTTCCAATCCCCCCTGAAACAGTAATTTCAGAAATAATGAGAATTTATACTGGGAATCAAAGAATTCGTAGTTTTCCAGAAACACTTTTTTTTCTACACTGGAAAATCCTTCAAAGACCAGATCCAGTTTTTCACAGACACGGATCGCGTTATCAATGCTTTCAGAATCGAACTCACCTCCTGAAACCCTGAGGCTGGTCATGTCCTGAATAATACTTTCCATATCCTCACTGCTGAGCAGTGAGTGTGGCAAAATGACTGTTTCTTCAGTCTTGAAGCGAGCTGAATTGTTCATCGGGTGGCTATAAAACAGGGTTGTTGATTTTTGAAAAAGGTATTTTGCGGCTTTGCTTTAACTGTGCCTTAAGCCGCATATTTTCATGCTCATCACCATCATTTTACGAAAGAATGGGCGAGCCGGAAGATTTTCCCCCAACAGACCATGGATGACGGCTGCCTGTCGTCTGGATAAACAGGTTGTTCTGTATTTTCAACCCATGATTGGCATTAATAGCTCACAACACCATAAAAATCGCCAATCAGGTCAGATATATCCCTGTGAAGGATGTATATCAATCACAGGGATAAAGATTCAGGTGAGGAGTTTTTTGGAAGGTGACTCCGGTGCCGATAGTTTCTGTGGCGCTTTTCCGGAAATAGTCACCGGTTCAGGATTTGCCGGAGAATCTTCTATCTGAAAGAATCCCACGATATTGCCAAGATCCCTGGAATCTTGTGCCACTACCTCAGCCTGGTCTTCGTTTTGATGGACACTCTGTGCCATGTTTTCAATGTCATTCTGGATATGTTGAATGCTATCATAGACAGTTTTGACAGAACGTTCCATGACTGTTGTGGAACGGGCTATTTCACGAATACCAACAGAACTTTCTGACAGACTCCGGGAGGCCTCTCTGGCCGCGACAGAGGCTTCAGCCACTGACCTGGTGATTTCCTTCAGCCCTTGAGAGGCTTCCTGCACATTGAGTGCTGAAATTTTGCTGGATTCCGTCAGTTCACCCACCGATGCGGCAATTTGAACCGCATTTTGACTTTGTTCTGCGGTGGATTTAGAAATCGACTGATTGATCTCCACCACCTGCTTGATAATTTCACCAACCCCCTGAGTTCGTTTCAGTGATAACTGGGTTAATTGTTGAATATGTTCAATATCGTCCGCAATCTGGTTATTGGCCTCTGCGGTTTGTTGTGCCAGACTTTTAACTTCCGAGGCCACCACGGCAAATCCTTTTCCTGCTTCACCCGCACTGGCGGCTTCGATCGTAGCGTTCAAGGCGAGCATGTTGGTCTGGGAGGAAATGGTGCTGATGAGTTTGATCACACTGCCAATTTTCGTGGCGGTTTCCCCGAGCTTCTGCATGGCCTGTAATGTTTCACGTGCGTGCTGATCCGCCTGACTTGAGGCACTTGAGGCGTCCCGGGTATGATCGGTGATGTTGACAAGAGCATTTGACATGTTGGCAACCGCCTCTGAAACAGTTTTGATGTTTCTGGAAATGCTCAGAACATTGTTATTGATGTCTGTCATGTTGGCCGCGGCTTCTTCTGCCGCCGCGGCAACAGTGGCGACACTGGAACTGAGCTGTTCCACATTTGCTGTGACAGAGGTGATATTCACCGAAGACTGCTCAGAAGCTGCTACCATCGTAGTGATATTTTTAGTCATGTCACTGGCTGAATTTAAAATTGCCGAGGCCTGTGTCTTGACGGTTTCAGTACGCGAGATCATCTGGTGTGCTTCCTCTGTCACTCCATCGGCAGAAGAATTCAGACGTTGCGCTACTCCGGCAATCTGACGAATCATATCTGACAAATGGTGAATAAAACCATTGAATATGTTGCCTAACTCACTGAATTCATCCCGTGTCTGAATATTCATGCGCTGTGTCAGATCACCGTTGGTGTTGATTTTTAAAGTATCCATCAGCAGACGGATGGGTTGTGTGATGCTTCTTGAAAACCAGAGAATCGCCAAATATCCCAGGATCAGCACAACAAGACCCGCGACAACTATTGTTTGAATGAGTTCATTGACATCCTTGTCCAGATCTTCATAACGCTGATTCACCGCTTTTTGAATATCGTCCATGTAAACCCCTGTCCCTACGGTCCATTTCCATGGCTCAAACCATTTCACATAGCTCAGTTTGGTCGTAAGTTTCTGGAACTCACGGTCATTGGGTAAAAACCAGTCATACTCTACAAATCCTTCGCCATGTTTCAACGCCAGTTGATTCATTTTTACAAAGAACTGGGTTCTGGGGCCCTCTCCGCGGGCATAGACCAGCTCACCTTTTCTGGGGCCCTGGGCAAACCGGTATTCTGCCATGTTCTGTCCTTCAAGCGACGGGGTGACCGGATGCATCAGAACGGTGGCCTTGTCAGGATGTTCCGGGGACGTTTCATGAATCCAGAAATATTCCTTGTTGTTTTCTCCATATCTAAAATCACGGATCATCCGTAGAACGTCCTGTTGGGTTTCTGATTCGAGCGCGCTCATATAGGCGCCAGTCCCAATGACCCAGCCCCAGGGTTCAAACAACCGCACATAACTCAGTTTCGGCTGATAATCCGTCAGTCCTTTTTCGGTAGGTCTCGGCCATTCGTAGCTGACAAAGCCTTTGCCATTTTGTGCGACAACCCGGTTCATCTGAATAAAAAATCCAATATTTTCTGTGACACCTGCGGCTCGCACAAGCTGGCCTTTACGGTCGCCTGAAGCATAGGTATATTCTGAAATGGATTTTCCGTTTAAAGCGGGAACCGTCGGATGCATGAGCATTTTGATCTGATCTGTATTTTTTCTGTCAAAATTATGCACCCATACATAATCGTTATTCTGGGGGCCAAACCGTAATTTGTTGAGATATTGCAGAATATCCTGCTGTGCGTTCTCCTGTGCTTTTTTGTTTTTCTTATCCTCCAGTGCCTGCTGGTAGCGGCTTTCGATAGCGGCATAAATCACGTCAATGACCGATGTGAGCTGGCTTTCTGTTCTGAGTCGAAGACGTTGCTCATCATTAGCCTGACTATAGGCTGCTTTTAAGGCGGAAATGGCAACGTTGGTCACGTCAATCAGTTCACGTTTCCGTTTTTCCGTTTCTTCCTTGTGAAAAACAGCGATTTGAGCGGCTTCAATGTTTCGTTTGTGTTCGATCACATACACCCCGATGGACACGACGGCCATTAAGACCATAGTAAAACTCAGGATCATGATTTTCCAGCGGATTTTTATTTGCATAAGAGTTCCTTGTTTTCAATGAAGGTTAATGGATAGTTAACGGTTGTAATGATTTGATCAGGGCATCGACATCTCTGATCTGTGTTAAAAACAACTCCAGTTGATCCAGGGGCAAAGCCGAGGGACCATCACACCGTGCATGATCCGGGTCTGGATGCGCTTCCAGAAAAATACCGGCAATTCCCTGTGAAATACCGGCCAGAGCCAACTCTCTCACTTGCTGACGGCGTCCACCGGCAGCATTTCCAAGCCCTCCAGGCTGTTGTAGAGAATGCGTCACATCAAAAAAAACAGGGTATCCAAACGATTTCATTATGGGAAATCCCAGCATGTCTACCACCAGATTGTTATAACCGAAACACGAACCCCGTTCACACAACAGCAATCTGGAATTTCCAGACATTTCACATTTACTGAGAATATGCTTCATTTCCTGTGGTGCCAGAAACTGGGCCTTCTTGATATTGATCACGGCCCCGGTCTGTGCCATAGCCATAACCAGGTCTGTCTGTCTGGACAAAAAGGCGGGCACTTGTAAAATATCCGCGACTTCTGCCACAGGTGCTGCCTGATGGGGTTCATGGACATCTGTGATCACCGGAATCTGGAAGGTATGTTTGATTTCTTCCAGAATTTTTAACCCTTCCTCCATACCGGGTCCTCTGAATGAATGAATGGAGGACCGATTGGCTTTGTCGAAAGACGCTTTGAAAACATAGGGGATATTCAACTTTCGGGTGATATTGCAAAACTGTTCCGCAACTGTCAATGCGATCTCTCGGGATTCGAGCACATTCATGCCTCCCAGGAGCACCATCGGGGATGCGTTGGAAATGGCAATATCCTGAACTGTGATTATTTTATCCATTCATTTTCTCCTGTTTGTGAGGTCGCTTTTGATGCAGTTAAAGTCGGGCTGTTGTTTTTTCCGTAAACGCCGGGGCCGGAAGCGGCGGGTTTTTGTTGAGTGATTCCAGCAGTTGGGTTTGCTGTCCTTTGCGAAGATATAGGGTATATTCAGTCTGCCCCGGTGCCGGTTTTCCCTGTTTAAGATAACTGTTGAACTCCCTGATTTCGGTATAGGGAACATTGAGGCGCCGGGCCACATCCTCCAGTGAAAGAAGCACCGGAACGTTCAGGGACGCCAGTGCATTTTCCGGTTCAAACCGCACCTCTTCAAAGCCAGCCCGATCCTTGTCAAGAAAGATATGAACCAGAGCCATGAATTTGGGATAATAATCTCTGGATTCGGCTTTGAGCTCCAGTTTCCAGTATCCTGCCGGCATCGTATGTTTCTGTTCTGTCGTCAATGCTTTCTGCACTCTGCCTTCACCGGCGTTATAGGCTGTCAGTGCCTGATGCCAGTCCTGAAACTGGGCATACAGCTTTTTTAGATATTTAGCCGCGGCACGGGTGGACTTGACCGGATCAAAACGTTCATCCATCCATTCATCGCTCTTTAATCCGAAGGTTGTCCCTGTTTGAGGCATGAATTGCCATAATCCTCCAGCGCCTGCCGGAGAAATGGCATCCGCACGAAAGCCGCTTTCCAGCGCGGGCAGTGCCATCAGAAATACAGGTAAGTCTTCTTCTAAAAAAATTTGCCGTATCATATCGCGATACACCATGAAACGTTCCAGACTATCCCGGACGCCTTCAGGATGTAGTTTGATGTAATACGGAAGGAAGGGATTGTTGGGTATATCCGGAAATTGATGGGATGACCCGGAACACGCAATGAGTCCAATGAGTGATAACAGTACACCAGAGAGCTTCAACGTTCGTAATTGCATCGGTGATAAGTGCTTCATTATGAATGATTCCATTGAGTCAAGGCCAATTGGATTCCACGGGCTTTGTCGAGGGTCTCCTGATATTCCTGTTCAGGACGACTGTCAATGACAATACCACCACCAGTATTGAACATCAGCCGGTTTTCTTCAATCAGCAAGGTTCGGATCGCCACATTAAAGCAGGCATTCCCCCAAAAATCAATCCAGCCAATGTTCCCTGTGTATATTCCCCGCGCAAAAGATTCCAGTTCATGGATGCGTTCCATGGCCCGCAATTTCGGTGTTCCTGTGATCGAACCGCAAGGAGCCAACGCCCGGATCAAATCCCATACATCAAGATTTTGCCTAAGAGTGCCCTGAATGGTTGAAACCAGATGATGAACAGACGCATAGCTCTCAATGGTTTTTATTTGTGGAACATGAATGCTGCCAAATTCACAGACTTTTCCCAGATCATTCCTTTCGAGATCCACGATCATCAGCAACTCTGCCTGATCCTTGGAACTGTTCCATAAAAAATCTCTGGATGTCTGATCATGGATTGGATCAGCGTGCCGGGGAGAGGTTCCCTTGATGGGGCGCAATGTGACGTGTCGCTGTTTCAATGAAAAAAAAAGTTCCGGTGAACTGCTGAGGATGTATTGTCCATTCATGAGGGGAAACATGCAGGAAAACGGGGCCGGATTGTGTTTCCTCAACAATTGGTAAAGTCGTCCGGTGGATTGATGGATGTGTGCGCATGAGTCTGTATTCCAGAAACATTCAAACTGCCGTGTCAGATTCACCTGATAGACATCACCCCTTCGAATCCATTCCTGAATCGTCAGGATCTGTTCCAGATATTCCTTGTAACTGGAAAGCGGATGGACTTCCGACAACCGGGGAGAAGCTTCAGTTTGCGCCCGATTTTCAGAAATCCGATTCAATTCGCGGATATCAAAGGGGGGGACTCCATGAACCGAATATTGCTGTTGCTGATGATCATACACCAGACTCCAGCGGTATAAGCGAAAGCATCCTTCCGGCCATGACGATACTTTTCCCACTTGATGTCCGTCGTACAAATAGCGGTTGATGTCATAACTCACAAAACCGATAACTCCGCCTGTGAAATAAGGGGGCGGGGTTGCTGATTTCATCTCGGGATATTTATTCAGCCAGGAGCGAACAACCCGAGCCATTGCTTCAAAATTTCCGGGAATCGGGGGCTCTTCCATGACATGCAGGATCCCGTTGTGGAGATAGACTTCGGTCTCCGGGGAAGAGGTGATAATGGAGTAACGGCCATGATCCGGATGCGGGACACTGCTTTCAAGGAAGACAGCTTTGGACTGCATCTGATGCAGGAACGCAAAAATCTGATGTGGGGGAGTTTGCAGATCAGGAATTAGCATGAGGGGGGTCGTGTCATAGTTTGGGACGTGCCGGTTGCTGAAATTCCTGACGGATCATTTCTTTCAGGAAGGGACGAAATAATTCCAGCATTTCCTGCCCGAGTTCTGTGAGATGATAACCGATACCATGACAGCGGGAACATTTGCCCGAAGCATTAGGCAGGATCGATCCATATTCATGGAAACCCGCAACAAAACCGCTTCCCTGGCAAACATCACAATTTTGTTTCAAGTCAGTCACTAACAATGTCATGAGGGCCGTCCAACAGGCAGGGAAAATTCAATATTTTGCCGGAATTCCGGAATTGATTATGTCAACCGGTTCCATTTCTATTGCGAGGATCTATTATTTTTCCGGACTGTCGCCATGATTTCAACACAGGTTTGCTTGCCTTCTGTGGTGCGTTTCCGTTCCCGGAAAATGGCATGGTAATGATCATTTCCAAGGAGGGATCGCAGGTTATATTGAGCTGTGTTTTTCGCATCAATAACCGCTTGCTGTGGATCAAACGCGCAGGCACTGCCAGTGACCTTGATATCGGAAGCCTGATAACCACGCAACTTGTATTCATCACTGTACGAGGAACGAAAGGCTTCCGAACCGGAAGAACAACCAGTGATTGAAATGAAAAATATCCAAAGCCAGCGTCTATAGATAATAAGCATAAATATGGCTTGACAAATATGTTGGTATATATCTTGCTGTGACTTTCGGTCGTTTGGAACTCCCGTTTGAGTGGACTCACATTTTTCTAAAATTAATAAATGGAAGGCCAATATGGGCAAGTCTTTTATGGAAACAAACGAATCTCCCATTTCGATGGATACGCTTCATGCCTATCTGCGTAACCGGGAAGAAAATACAATCACCCAGGAAGAACTACAGTCGTTGTTTCCTCAGAAAAGTCTGAGTAATTCGGAATGGAAAAACATTTCAAAAGCGTTGTCAGAACTTCAAATCCAGGTGGTTTCCAGCAGTTCAACAGCCAAAGAAACACCAGAATCCTTTGAAGAGGAAGAAGAACATGACGATCATGATTTTGTCGAAATAGCCACAGAGCGCAAGACTGTTGCCCAGTACGGCATTGAATCCGAAAGTGAAGGTTCGCTGACCTCGCCCTTTGAGGATCTGGTCAATCAGTATTTGAAAGAAATCGGCCGGATCAAGACTCTCAGTCGAGAGGAAGCAACCCGGATGGCTCAGCAAATTGAACACCTGCGTACCAGCATGGTGGAAATTCTCAGTCAGTCAACTCTCGTTGTAAAATATCTGCTGGAATGGATTGAACCCCTGAAACAGGGGGTCGGCGATGTGGGGCAATATGTTTCCACGATCAACCATGACAACAATGAATTGCAGGAAGATGATGAGGTTCGGGACAACCTGATGGAAACCCTGGAAGAGTTGCAACTGGCCTATGACAAATGGAATGAAATTGTTGAAAAAAACGGTTCAGGGGCCAAGGCCAAACGGCACTTCCGGACAATCAGTGAATGCATCATGGCCGTTAAGTTTACACCACGGCAGATTCAACGCTTGTATCATGTGATGCGCCGTCATTACGCACACATGGTGCAGACACGGAACCAACTCCAGAACTACATGCGGATGATCCATGAACCCATGCTGGAACCACTCGAATTCTGGCTCAAACTTCCGCCTGACGAACAGGAAACTGTCCGTAGGGATAATCTTGAGAAAACCGGTTTTGATCTGAGGAAAATCAGGCGCTATGTCGAATGCAAGATGATCCAGAGCAATCGGTTGGAACGATTGGAACGACAAACAGGGGTGTCATTCGAGGCGTTCCATGAAAGCATCGGGCATATCAATCAGATCAACAGGGAAACCGACCAACTGACACATCAGTTCATTGAAGCCCACATGCATCTGGTTGTTACGATTTCACGACGGTATTGCAATCGTGGACTTCAGTTCCTGGATTTGATTCAGGAAGGAAATATCGGCTTGATTCGTGCTGTAGAGTCTTTTGAATACCGCCGCGGATACAAATTTTCCACTTATGCCACATGGTGGATTCGTCAATCCATTGTGCGATCCATTGCGGACAAAGGCCGGACCATCCGGATTCCGATTCATATGGTGGAGACCACCGCAAAACTTCAGCGGGTGAGACGACGTCTGGTGAGTTTTTTCGGGCGTGAACCGAGCATGGAAGAACTGGCAGATAAAACAGGTATCGCCCTGGAAAAAGTTCTTGAAGCTCTTTGTATTGTAAAAGAACCATCCTCTTTAGACACACTTCTTGAAGATGAGGAAGGGATGTCGTTACTCGATGTTCTGTCCAATGACGATTGCCTCACACCTGGCGACTGGGCCACACTCAAGGATGATCAGGACCGTATCAACATGGCACTTGACTCACTCAGCAATCGTGAAGCACGAGTTATCAAAATGAGGTTTGGCATTGAATGTGATTATGACCACACCCTGGAAGAAATCGGCCAGACCTTCAATGTCACACGGGAACGTATCCGGCAGATTGAAGCAAAAGCGCTGAGCAAACTCAGTCATGCTTCCCGCAGTAAAATACTGCTGAGTTGTCTTGACAAATAACCCTTCCAATTATGAAACTTCGGACTCTCACAACAAGTATCACACGAGGGTCCCTTGAAACATCATCTGAATTCCATTTTTAGTTATATTTCATGGGCATGCTGGAGCATCAGCACCGGTGGTTGCTTCCTCATTGCCGCCTTTCTTGCTCCACTCACATTTTTCAAATGGCCCCTTCTGATTCCGGATTCTTCGCAGATACATCACTATTCCACCATCCTGATGACGTCACTGTTCAGTGCGTTTGTTCCCGCCTGTTTGATCGCTTTTCTGATCAGCACCATGCTTGAACAATCGAATTTTCGAAATGATTTGGCTCTCAGAGCTTTTCCGTGGTTGAAATTTGAACTGAATGGATTATGAGTAGCGCATAGAAAATCGCTAGGCTAGAGCCTGTCTGGTTCTGACAGTTTTTTCCCGGAGATTAACCCCATATGGCTATCAGGGTCGTTTAATTTTCCAAAAAAAGATGCGTAGGATGGGTAGAGCCTTAGCGAAACCCATCGAGTTTTGTTGGGTTTCACTTCGTTCTACCCAACCTATCCACCATGCCAAACTGAAAATTAAACAACCCCATATGGCCATAGTCGTTGTTTCGCCAGTTTCATACGGTGGCCAGTAAGAAAAATGCGGGAATCATGGTTCACATGGGCCTGTCGGGATATATAATGGATTCGTCTGTTTATTAAGTTGATGACATTGGCACGTAGTCTCGTCCTACCAGAGAAGTGAATAACCCTGGTCACTACCCTACGTTTTTTTGGCCTTTTTCTTGCTTGGCTTTTGCGGAAGGGCGAACATATTCCAGAAGGGGGAATCACTGAAAATTGAATTTGTACGGGAGCCTTCTCCGTTGAGGGACTTCCATTTTGAACAACTGGAGATGTTGTGAAAAATCTCCGTGTCATGGATTTAGCGAATGATCCTACGAATCTGGTTCTGGCTGGCAATCATAATCTGCCTTGGGCAGGCGCACCCGCATTCACTGAGAGCACAAACGGATTTTTTTTCCGAAAGCCAACCCTTAGATCAATCCTTCAATTATCAGAATGATCTGATGAGTGGTTTCAGCGAAGATGGCAGAATCAAGATTCTTCTACTGACGCTCATGCCCTCCGGTATGACCGAAACCGCCTCGGAAGAAATTCTCAGATCCCTGTATCTTAATCTCTCGAACACCAATCATTTCACACTGGTCGGACCTTCAGAATGGAATGCCCAGATGCAGATGCGAAATCCTTCGCTGGCTGATTGCCACGATATTGCCTGCGGTATTGATCTGGGAAAACAGCTCAGTGCGGATAAAATAATGGTGGGCCGGATCAGTGCCCAGAAAATTCTTGACGAATATGCCCGGGAAATTGATGGGATGATTCTTTCCATCAGGGTCATTGATGTGGTGACCAACCGGGAAACGTTTGTGGATGAAGTGCAGTTCACTGACGCGGACATTCAAAGTACCCTGTTTGCTCTGGCGCAACGTGTTTCTGCAAACACCTTGCTTCGAGGGCATGTTCTGAATATGAATGAAAACCGGATCACAACCGACCTCGGTCTGTCGCATGGCCTTAAAAAAGGCTTGCAGATGGTCATCTACAAGGAAACACCCCCCACGGTGAATCTGGATGGACAGACGATTGGCGCTTTTCAGGAAAACATCGCTATTGCCCAGGTTCATCGACTCAATGACGCCTCCTCCGAATTGATCGTGCTTCAGCAAATGGAAGAAATCAAACCGGGATATTTTGTGAAAACGTTCATCAATTTTGCCCGGCAAATTGAAATGATCGCGGAAGTCCGTAGCGAACTGGATACCCAGAAACGGTTAATGCCCAAAACAAAACCCATTCCACTGGTTCCGGAACTGGTGGTTCAGAAAGATGATGAAAAGGAAAAATGGGCCAGACGGGTGATCAAGGCCAAGGAAGAGGAAAAACGCTGGATGATCATGACAGGCGGTGGTTTTGTCGCCACGCTGATTATCTTACAAAATGATTTCAGTCCCTTCACCAACAGTCTCAACCAGTTTCTGCCCCATATGGCCGGTGGCATCACCCTGTATGCGGGGTATCAATATATTCAGCAACGTAAACTGGTCAGCGAACTGATTGCGGAAGGCCGGGTTAAAGGATATTTTTCCCAGTTGATGCCATCCATTTCAGCCGGACCGGAAGGCTTGAGACTGGCCTGGAATTATCAATTTTAGGAACACCATGACGATCAGCATTGTCCAGGGAGACATCACCCATCAGGAGGTGGATGCCATTGTCAATGCGGCCAACAATTCATTGCTGGGCGGCGGCGGCGTGGATGGTGCCATTCACCGTGTCGCGGGGCCGGAACTGCTGGCGGAATGCCGAACACTGAAGGGATGCCAAACCGGAGAAGCCAAAATCACAAAGGGGTATCGTCTGCCAGCCAAATGGGTGATCCACACTGTCGGGCCCATCTGGCATGGTGGTAACCTCGGGGAAAATGATCAGCTCAGAGCCTGTTATCAAAATTCACTTCGTCTGGCTCAGGAACATCAGTTGGTCAGCATCGCCTTTCCCTCAATCAGTACCGGCGTGTTTCGATATCCAGTGGAACAGGCCTCCCGAATCGCGCTGACAACGATCCGGCATTTTCTAAACACAACACGGACCTCTCTTCAGAAAATCATTATTGTATGTTTTGATGACCGTGTTTATCATTGCTATCAAAACGCATTCAATGAAATTTTCAGTTAATGATCTCAAAGTGTTCCATGTCTCATCGAAGCCTTCTATCACTACTGATCCTTCTCCTTTTTTTCTCAAGTGACTTGCTTGCTGAAACTCAGCCTCCTGTCTGGGATGCCGAATTCCGCACGGATACTGTTCTGCGAAAAAGTGATTCGTCGTTTGATCCGGGACAGAATGAAATGGTCTATCTGTTTCAAATTGACCGTGCCCATCTGAATCTTTCCGGCACTTTGGATGAAACCCTCAAATACCGCATGCGCTTCAGCCTGAAGGATTCTCTGGCTCAGCGGCCGGATGGCTCAGGTGCCGGATTGGAGTATTGGTATCTCGAACAAAAATTATCTGCTGATTTTTCCTGGCGGTTTGGCAAACAGTTCATCTACCAGGGCGGTTGGGAAGGCAGTTTGAACAGCATGGATGTGTATCAGTATTCCCTGCTCGGACAACAGGTACGCGAACTGTATGAAGTGGGACTCAGCGGCATTTATTCACTGGAATCCCTGGGACTTGCCGACCACACAATCATTGCCCAGATTCTGAATCAGCCCGGAGGGGGAAACGCTCAACAGACTTCTCCCGCCCTGAACATTGCCTGGTATGGTCGTTTTCTGGAAGGATTTTTTGATACAATCCTGCAATTGGGCCTGTTTCCACAGGACAGAATCTGTGCTGTTTCCCCGGTGGCTTGCGGATCTGACTGGGAAGCTCTGGAACCTTTGAACATGCTTTCCCTGGGTACCCGGTTTCAGGTGGCCAATTTCAAAATCAATGTGGATTATCTTAAGGGTGAGTTCCGTGGAGAGAATGTTTTGCAGGAAGGAACCCGGCATAAGGCCACTTCCCTAGTCCTTTTTGTCCAGCAGGGCGATCGTATTCTGGCACCCCTGGTGCCGTTGCTGAAATGGAGTTACAACACCAACACTTCCACAAATGCCCAGCCCACAGATTATCGTTTGCTCAACGAATTACAACTGGGTGTCGAATATTTCCCGGAAGGTTCGGCCGCCTTCTATCGCTGGCATGCGGTGGGCATCATTCAGCAAATAACTGTTTTTGACGAATCGTATAGTCAGTACACACTCAAGGGCGGCATCAGCTTCCGGTTCTAGTCCTCGGGTGTTTTTTCTTCAATCCCCCTTTAGCGGTATGAAAACTCATGTCAGAAACTTGTGATATTTCCTTTGTGATTCCTGTTTACAATGAAGAACACTCCCTGCCTGAACTGGTAAAACGGATTGACGCCAGTGTCATCCCCTCCGGCAAAACCGCTGAAATCATGTTTGTGAATGATGGCAGCACCGATGGTTCACTTCGGGTGATACGCGAACTGAAACAGTCGCATACTGTTCCGCTCAGAGTCATCACCCTGCGAAAAAATTTTGGGAAATCAGCCGCGCTGTTTGCCGGTGTTGAGAAATCCCGGGGCGACGTCATTGTGACCATTGACGCGGATCTGCAGAATGATCCCGCTGATTTGCCCAAATTTCTGGCAGAAATTGAAAATGGCGCCGACATGGTTTGCGGATGGCGGGTAGACCGTCAGGACCCCCTTGAAAAAACACTCCCCTCACGATTTTTCAACAACGTGACATCCCGGATGAGCGGCCTGGATATCCATGACTTCAATTGCGGATTCAAAGCCTATCGCCGGGAGGTGCTTAAGGAAGTGGCGTTTTATGGAGATATGCATCGCTTCATGCCCTTTCTGGCTCATAAACGTGGCTTCAAGGTCGCCGAAGTTCCCATTCTCCATCATCCCAGACTGCATGATTCTTCCAAATACCGGTTTGAACGCTATTACCGTGGTGGACTGGATCTGCTCACCGTAATGTTTATCACCTCCTACCTTGTGCGTCCGATGCATTTATTCGGAACGATCGGATCACTGCTGATGCTGATGGGTGGGGGCGTGTTCAGTTACCTGTTTTTCGGAAGGTGGATCTGGGGACAATCGGTGGGAACAAGCCCACTCCTCTCCGTCAGTTTTCTGCTGATTGGTGTTGGTGTCCAGGTTTTCATGACAGGCTTTCTTGCGGAATTAATGGTGCATTGGCGCAAGGTCCAGCAACCGGAATTTTCCATCAAATCCGAAGAAGATTGATTTGTGATCCTCCTCACTTGACAGAAATACAAGGGCAATTTATACCCATACGGCTACCAATTTAAGCCAATACAGTTATCTGGTGTGACTGAGCACTCACAAGGAATATTCTTACAGAAGAAACACATGTATAAGCACATCTTGTGGGCGTCCTAAAAAATGAAGAGCTAAGTTATTGAATACAAAAGTGTATCGGCTTACGTTGATAGCCATTCAAAGTCATAACTCTGCCTGATTTCGGCTGTTCAGGCATCCGTGTCATCCAGAACGAATGTGAGAGATCCCCGGACTCCAGTGCGGATCTCTCTTCGGTCGAGAGGCACCTTTACCCTGTTCTGAACCATGCCGTAATTTTCATAAAAACAGATTCACTGGAAGTTTGTATATTTCATGAAGTTGCTTCACTTGTGACAAAGTGATTTGGCGCTTACCATTCAATACTTCTGAAACTCTGCTTTGGGCACCAAAAACAGGAGCTAAATCAATTTGCTTTATTCCGTTCTTTTCCATAAAACGCCTTAAAATTTCGCCTGCGGTAACCTCAGCCTGATCTAATCTCTCAACCTCTGGAAAATGATTTAATTCATATTCGTCCAGCAATTCCCCCAAATAGTCCAGCAAAGTTTCCAAATTGCTGCCTTCCTCAGCTTCTTGCTCTAATTGATCCAAACGAGCTTGCAAAAGCTGATACTCTGACAGTGTTTGAGGGGGCGTTAGAAAATCAGCAACGATAGGCCATGCTGTTTTAATGGATTCGATAGATGTTTCCATGATGTTCTCCTTTTATTTCCAATGGTTTTTGTCGTATTCCGCATGAGTCAGTATACTGATCACAAAGACTTTCTGTGTCTGAAAATTAATCCGGGTGATCAGGCGGTAATGATTCCCGCTTATGTTAAAAACAGTTCGCCTTCCGACTTTATCAGCATGAGGAAATAAGGCTCGTATTTCTTCTAAATTTTGATAATTCCCTTTTTTAATTTCCTGAAACCATTGGGTCAATGATGACTTCGATAATGGGTGAATTGTATAGAATTGGATCAATCTTCTTTTTGATATGATGTGCACTATTTCCTCCCGTAAATAAATATGGAACGGTTACGAACTTTCCCGTTCGAAACCAGAAAGTTTTCCATTTTATTTTCTGAACGTTTAAGAAACTTTTTGGCATAAATACATAAAATGAATATCAATGCGGCTTGTTTATATCAAGCATAATATACAATATATGTATATTTGTTTGGGAACGTATCATTTTGTCGTTATGCGGATGGTATGATAAACGGCAGGAGCTGAGCATTGAATTTTTTCTTCCCGATGTTTCTGGTAAGATGCGGGATTGGGAGGTCTTTGCGGGTCAAAGGTATCGGCGACGCCAAAATCGATCAAATAGAGTTTCCCTTTATGTAAGGTCAAATTATCCACAATTTTATCACGATACATGAAGCCGTTTTCCCAGGCATAGTCTAAAAACGCGTTCAGAATGAGAGACTGGCAAAGTCAAACCCCTGTCAAATGGGAATGCAAGTATCATGTAGTGTTCATTCCGAAAAGACCACTCCCCTAAATCCATTATAATCAGATACGTTGAAAAATATGAAAATGATCTCTAAAGCATTACCTGTGCACTACCCGTCTTCCACGTTTTAGTGGAGCGCTACCTTATCAATTCATTACGAGGGATTCCATTTTTTTAGTCGCGAAAACGACTTTTTTGTTAAGCAATGAGGACTTGCATTCAACCGTACTATTTGCAAAAAGAATCTGTCCGCCGATAATGGTTGCCTCATCAATAGCCTCACCTATGCTGTGTTTTTCATGGTTGGGAAATGGAGATCTACGGAGTTGTAATACCATTTTTTTTGTCTTTTTATAGATTTGCATCCCTAAATCTTCTTTGATTTGATTGATTGTACTTGAACATATCTCTGTAGCCGTTTCTTTTGTGCGGAGCACATGTTCACGGGATTCAAAAAAGAAAATACTGATTTGATTCTTTTCTGGAGACATTCCGGCAAAAACAGAAATATCATCACGATTTTTTACAGAGTAGGTTTCCAGTTCATAAAGCCGATCCATATGCAATGTTCCGAGTTTCTTTGAGTAGTTGATAGAAGACACAGCGTCTTTGGCAACGACTGGACCTGATGCCAGAAAGACTCCAACAAATGCCCCAATTCCACAAACCAATGTTTTTTGCATGCTCTTTCTCGTATGTTGTTCCCCCAACAAAAACAGTCTTGCACTTCAAGATCCCCATGGATCATTGGCTGTGTGTAGACATATTGCCAATAAATGCAAGAACTAATTTTTCAGAGCAAAAATTGCGCCTGATTTACTGTTTTTGTCGAAAAGAATCTCTCTAAAGAGTCCATGCCGGAAATTGAAGAGACCTGCGCCCGAAAATGTTTGGGTTTGTGGGGAGCCGTCAGATCATGTTTGGATTTTACAATAAGTTCATAATCAGTACCTGTGGTCCACGTTATCCTTTTTAAAGGTTTGCTAAACGGATTATGCCAATAAGGAAATAAGGAAATCACTTGTACCTGTCTGTGTTTCCGATGTGTGCCTTCTGTTACCCAATGAGGAAATAAGGAAGTCACTTGTACCTGTCTGTGTTTCCGGTGTGAGGCATGAATCATGGTCTTGTCCAATCCGGTTTTTTCCGGATAGTCAGCCTTCTCTGCTTCCAGTTTGGCCGGCATCATGGCTGATATGGTTTCCGTAACCTCTGGTCGTTCCTCAACTGCCCCTGTTTCAAAACTGGCATAAAGCGAGGAAGCATTATTTTCATTGTATTCTGGAATTGGATCTTCTCTCAACTGAGAGTCGGCAATTTCGGGTTGTTCTGAAATGTTTTCCTCACTGGATGTGCTTAGGGTTGGTTCCTGCATCAGGGAAATGTGTTCCTCAAGATTGTTGTTTTCCTGTACCGGCTCCGGTTGTTGCTCAGTCACGGTTCCCGTATCTTGTGTTGAGTCGTTGTTGCTGTTGATTCGATCCATCGCCATGTTGTTTTCCGCTATTATATAAGTTGGTGCTGTTTGTTGAACCCGCCCTGATTCCTGTTTCACTGCCTCTGAGAAGGTTTGAGGCGTTGAGTGAATTGGGAAAGGCTCTGCCTGAAGTTTTTCGGGTTCTTTCTGTTCAAGGATTTGAAGCTCTTTTTCTTTTTCAAGAGAGGCTTTTCGAAGATTCTCGATTTCTTCCTGTTGTTGTTGGATGATTTTCTGTTGTTTCTGAAGTTCAACTCTTTCAAAAATTTCGATTTCTTTTTCTTTTTCAAGAGAGGCTTTTCGAAGATTCTCGATTTCTTCCTGTTGTTGTCGGATAATTTTCTGTTGTTGTTCGATTTCTTCTGTCTTGTTTGACGATAAATTTTCGATGTCCTTCTGATGTTGCTCAATCAACTTTTCTTTTTCCTGAAAGTCAGAGGTCTGATTTTCCAAATTTTCGACCAATACCGATTTTTTTCTGGAGTTCCAAAAAAACCAGCCACCAATCAACCCCAGCATCAACCCCGGAATAATCCATAGATAGCCGCCAGAAGTCTGGTTTCCGGATTGAGTAGCGCCAAGATCCGTTTGAGGAAACTCTGAAGACATTGCCTGAATTGTGGAAGATGGATTGTTCACTGCGGCAATGATTTCAGAAGATTCAGGAACTGGTGCGTTCAGAATATGAATTTCCGGATAGGTCCTGGAATAGGTTCGAGTGAATTTTCCATGGAGCGGATCTTTACTTTCGATGGTGATTTCCACAGTTAGTGCTTCAGGAGTTTTCCAATCTGAGCCAGTTATTTCCCAGACCAGATCAAAAGAAGAGGATGAGGCTCCGGGGATGCTGACAATAGAGGGTGTGACACCGGAAGGAAACTGAGGTTGAAACAGACTGAATATCTGACAATCATTTTTATAACAATAGCGATTGCTGGGAATAATGGGGAAACTGAAGGGTTCAGACAAGATGAGTTGATTCTCGGTTTGGTGTAAAATCAATTGAGTCGGATTTGATGTTTTATCCCATTGAAGCAGTTTTCCAAAATCCGCAATGACGTTCGGAACGACTTCATAGCCAAATCCCAGCAGATAACTCACAACACCTTCAACAGTTTTATTTCTGTTTTCCGTTGCGTTCTCTCCCTTTAAAATTGTTGACACACGATCAGTCATCGCAGGATATGCGTTATCAGGATCAGTTTGACTCCAGATCACTGACGTTTGATAAAAACGTTTGAATTGCTCAAGCATTTGAAATGCCTGGCTCATATCATACAGACGCTGGAATGAAGCGAGTTCAGAATATTCTTCTGAGGTATTGAAATCATAGTCGGTAATTAAAAAAACAAACAGACGTCCTTCAACAGTGAGACAGTTGTTATTGTTAGCGTTGGTTGTTTTTTGAGATAAAATTGAAGGCACGGCCAGAGCGGAAAGACCATAGTCATAATTATAATCCAGAGCAGGATCGCCATTGGGAGAAAGAGTTTGATTCCGATCATTCATCCGCTGAATGACTTTGTCTTTCTCACAGGTGTTCCATATGGGTGAAAGATAATTTTTCACAGTAAATATCTCACCATTTTGGGGCAACCAACCAAAATTGAACATCTCCAGATGATCACCATCCTCAAAAGGTGGAATCAGCGATCCGGGAGTTGATTCCTGATTCAGAATCATGGAAAAACTGGTTGTGATTAGTTTTGCGATACGGGAACGCCTTTCCGAATAAATTGTATCTCTTGGCAATAATTGTCTGGTCACGGTTCCATCGCCTGAGCGATAAGAAACGCCCCGTACCATGGAACCTGTTCCATTGATCAGAATGATGAAACGATTGTTTTGTTTCGGAGCGGCACAGAGAGCCTCTGCAAATAAAAACATGAACACCATGACACCACAGATAACTCCCTTTTTTTTCATCATTTTCTCCCAAAAATTATTTTTTAAAAAATGTTGAGACTCTCTTTTCCGCATATCGAGGAGATGACAAATAGTCAAAATATAATGTTTTGACCTGCTGTCATGGTTCCATCTGTTGGAGTTTCTTCAGAATTCCATGGGCACGGGAAAGATTTTTGATCTGTGATGATTAGAGACAAGATGTAAAAACCAGATCATCGAGTTTTAGGTGCGGAGATTGCTGGATTGAGTTTCGGATTTTATTAATAGTTGAGTCCTAATTGATTAACTGGAAGAAAGAACCTTCAGACATCTTTGGCCTTAGCTTATACAATTTTCACACTCAATCGTACTTGTTTGGCTGCAATAGCTTGTTGCTGATCTGAGGTTACAAATAAATCAGGCTTCCATTCAATAGCGCATGCAATGTGTAAAGCATCCATTGCTCTTAGTATATTGGTTTCCAATAAGGTTCCCGCTGTTGCAATCACACTGGATGTAAGGTGAATAATTTGAGCATCTTCCAATTCATCTACAAGGCGTTGCTTAGCAATGACATACTCATGTCGCATGATATTTTTTTCTCGTACCCTTCGATTTAACGCGGATATAATTTCAGGAAAACAGATAATGCTTAATCCCAATTCAGATGTCTGTTCACAGATCTTGTCAACTTCTTCACTGCCGTTTTCTTGAATGAAACGTTTCGCAAATGAGGATGAATCAAATAATACCCTCATATCAGGACACCTCACGTTCTTGCAGAATAGCCTTTGACAATCCATCGCCTTTACTAACCAGTTTCAGGCCTGGTTTTTTCCAGGCTGGGGTATTTGCTTGACCTGGAATTGGTGAGATCTCTGCAATGGGTTTTCCATGTCGGAGAATTTGAATGACTTCGCCCTGTTCTACATTGGAAATCAAGGCGGACGCATTTTTCCGAAATTCTGTAAAAGTGACACTAATCATAAATCCTCTTCTCAAAAAAGTTCCATACTGTACAAATGTCATGTAAATTGTGCAATTAATGTACACTATGGTGTGCGATGAAAACAAGAGATTTGTGTGATATTTTGAGACGATTTGTTGTTGGTCAACATATCTGATGATCTTGTGAAAAATCAAAAAATGATCATTCATTAATTTTTGTATAAAACGACCAGAACTTTGTTATGACGCTTTTCAGTGTTCCATCTGCTGGAGTTTCTTCAGAATTCCATGGGCACGGGAAAGATTATCACGCACCCTGGCATGACAGGGATATAACGCCAGAACTTCAGTCCATTCCTTGATGGCCTGTTCATAGTGTTCATTGATGAAATACTGAATTCCCTCCCGGTAATGGATTTCGGCCTGTGCCTGAAGTTCGGTTTCATAGTTCTTCAATTTTTCAAGAGCCTCAGCCGTTCCTGACGATTCCTGTTTAAAACGAGCCATAGCGTCAGGATAGCGTTTGTTTTCCACGCACTGGATGCCGGCTTTTTCAAACACAGCAATCGACATCCCGACGATCATCGCCTGCTCCTGTTGCACGGACAGTGGTCCGGATGGAACCATTTCAGCGGTGGTTGGTGTGGGTGTGAATGGAATGATGGCGGGAAGTGCCGGTTCCTTGTTTGTTTCCTCAGGAACAGCATTGGCCGATGCCGGTTGTGATGAAATTTCCACGGTTTCTGTCGGCCTCAAGGATTGTTCCTCCTTCACATGAGGAGTACCCTGAAATTCAGAGCTTCGACTCAGGATGTTTCCCTCCTGATCAACCTGCACCAGTCGATAGAAATAAGTCTGCCCGTTTTTCAAATAGCGGTGGATCAAGGGGCTTGGAACCATGGAAATCCGGTTGGCCCATCGTTCGTCAATATTCGGTTCTGTGGACCAGTAAAGCTGATAACCCACGTTATTTTCAAGCATGTTCCACTGAATCGCGTTGAAGGCATCGCCACTGGATATTGTGATCTGCCAGTCTGAAACCGGCTTCGGAACAGATTGGGAACAACTGGAAACCAGCAGGGCAACGCCTATAAGCAGAAAATTTTTGAGGAGACTCAATTTCATAACACCTTTCCAGGGTTTATTTGCGGGATATGGCAAAAGTGTATCAGGCAAATATTTGAATCATGTTATGAGATGAGCCGTTGCATAGGCAAGTCTGATATCCAGAGATCATGGGGAAATGATGGCATCCGTTTGTGGTCACCACCAGTCCTTTTTCTTGATATAAAACCACATGCCGATGCCGACCATCAGCATGATTCCGAGAACGGTCGGATAGGCCCAGTGGTGTTTCAATTCGGGCATATACTCGAAATTCATGCCGTACATCCCGGCAATGAAGGTGAGCGGCATGAAAATAGTCGCGATGATGGCCAGCGTTTTCATCACCTCATTGGTGCGGTTGCTCATCAGTGAAAGGTAGGCTTCCATCATACCGCCGAGCCATTCACGGTAGAGGGTCAGCAGATCCATGACACGGATGCAGTGGTCATGCAGATCACGGAAAAACAGCCGGGTTTTTTCAGAAATCCAGCCGGTTTCATCGCTGGAAAGTTCCCATAAATATTCGCTCATGGACTGGATGAGTTTGCCAATGGACATGGTCTGTTTCTTCATGTGATAGATTTCCTGCAAGGTTTCTGGGCCGGGTTTTTCCATCAATTCATCTTCCAGATTTTCCAGGGATTCCTCAATCATTTTCAGAAGAACAAAATAGTCATCGACAATCACATCCAGCAGGGCATAGAGCAGATAATCAGCCCCCATTTTTCTGATACGACTCTTGTCTTTACGCAGACGTTCACGAATGGGGTTGAACAACCCCCGGGGTTTTTCCGAAAAAGAAATGACGAGATTTTCACCCAGCACCAGACTGACCTGTTCCTGATGGATCGTTTGGGTCGTCTGGTCGTAAGTGAGAACCCTTGCGACCACATACAAATGGTTGTCATACTCATCAATTTTAGGTCGTTGCCCTGTGTGAAGGATGTCTTCGAGCAACAAAGAGTGCAGATTGAAATATTTGCCGAGGGATTCAACCCTGGCAGGGACATGCAGTCCATTCACACTGATCCATGTGACCGATGAAGAGGTTTTGCACGCCATGAATTCTTCAGGCGTCGGCATTTCGCTTTCCCACAGGTGAGATTCATCATAATCCATCACCGCAATCTGCACCGTGTCGCTTTTTTTCTCACCGATATGCACCAGTGTTCCCGGAGGCATTCCAGATTTTTCAAGATACTCTTCCTTCAGATAAGCCATAAATCCTTTTCATGCAGAATAAAATATCAATTTTGCTTACTCAGTCATCCGCATTGTTTTTATAAGACGCAACCTGCTGTCTCAGTTTTTCATAGTCTTCTGAAAAATTGTTTAAGAACTGGAACAGGACAAACTGGGCCAGAGCCATTTCACAAGTCTGGATGTAGGACGAAAGGATTTTGTATTGGGACGGAATCCAGGGCCCCTTGACACATAAAAAAAGTTTTCTGGAAAAACCCGTGAAACCATACCAGCCCTCATGAACCATCATGAGTTTATGCTGTTCATCCTGCATGGACATCAGGATCGGCGGCATACTGGTATTTTCCGAGTGTTTGCGGACATATTTGTAACTCATGAAATATTCCCGCCCGAGCGTTTTGATTTTTTCCTCAATCACATTCAGCACATGGTCCATGTTTTTTTGCGAGGCTGATACCAAAATTGAAGGAATGTGTGCCGCAAGACTGACTACACGAGCCATTTCAACCTGAAAATCCTGTGCGTCTTCAGACTCCAGAGCCATTGGAGTTTCAGGGAGGATAATTTCCACAATGATAGACTGAATGCCTTCATGATGCATTACAAGTGTTTCAGTTTCTTCTTCAGAAAGATCAAAAAATGAGACTCCGTAAAAATAGCCCTCCTGAATATTTTTACTCACCACCACTTCTGCGGCGAAGGAATGGCTTTTTTCGTAAATATCCATATTCAACCATAAAAACATACCTTGCGGAATCTTTAATCTGGAGGTGAATCCCAGGCCACCCTGAGAAATATCCGTGGAGGTCCCCTCGTATACAATCTGATCCAGAACAATGTTTATGGCTAATTCGAATTTTTTCCTGGGAAAAACTCTCAAGGCTGTATTGGACATAAGCTCTCCGGAATGGGTGGGTTAATGCACGACGTTTTTCAGAACGGCACGATAGCGGACTTCGTTTTTTCTCACCCGTTCCAGAGCGAGGTTGGCGTCCTTCATTTCAAATATTTCAGTTTTGGCGAGGATCTGATGTCGGGCCGCGAATTCCAGCATTTCCCTGATCATGATCCGACTGCCGATCTGGCTTCCACAAACCGAACGATGCCCCAACAGCAGATACGCGGGAATCTGCAACGGTTCAGCAGGAGCGCCGACCACACACAATCTGCCACGCGGTTTCAACAGGCTTACATAAGCCGGCCAGTCCAGATTAGCAAACACGGTGGACAAAATAAAATCGAGTGAACCGGAGGCCTTCCGTAATTGTCGAGTGTTCTGGGATGCGACAAAATGGTGCGCGCCAAAAGACCGTGCTTCTTCTTCCTTATTCGGCGATGACGAAAAAGCCGTCACTTCGCAACCAAACGCACTGGCAAATTGAAGTGCCAGATGGCCAAGACCGCCAATTCCGATCACGCCCACCTTCATGGCGGGCCGCACTTCATAAATTCTGAGCGGCGAATAAACCGTTGCGCCAGCACACAGCAGGGGTGCCGCGTTTTCCGAAGCAAGATTGTCAGGAATTGGAAAAACGTAGTGACTGGAAACCCTGATTTTCGAGGCGAATCCTCCGGGCCGTCCCACACAGGTTGCCTGTTGACTCGAACAAAGATTGTCATAGCCTTCCAGACATTGTTCACAACGCAGACAGGCGCCACATTGCCAACCAATGCCAACACGTTGTCCTTCGGTCAGTCCCATGACATGCGATCCAAGCTGTTGAATGGTGCCGATAATTTCGTGTCCGGGGATCATCGGATACGAACTGATGCCCCAATCATTGTCAATCAGATGCAGATCGCTGTGACAGATTCCGCAATGCGTTATTTGAACCGTCACTTCATCGGTCTGGAGATCATCCTCGAGTTCATAAGCATGACGTTCCAGCGTGGAACCTTCTTTTTTTGCGGCATAACTATCAATGTTCATTACCATCTCCTTGAAGCTGTTAATGTGAAGGGCTCGATCATCTTTTCGGCCTTGGATGTATCAACACCTGGCCTTGGATGTGTTTCCCGATTCGGGTTTTGTACTGTAGAAACGTTCAAAAAATAACAGGGAACACTTGGAACAGATGTAATTGTAATAGTGTCCTCCTGAAGTGAATGGTCTGAGTCTCTCGACTTTCGTAGTATTAACATCTTGGTGTTGTTTATGCTAGAAATTTTTGTGACTGCTGGTTCAGATAGTTGCAGCTTTGGCAGGGCTCATCAGAAAACGGACCCTGCCAGGGTTTTCATGGAAACAAGGGCACACCCAAGTGTTTGAAATCAATGGGAATAAATGGTTTCATAAAAAAAACTTGAAATCCTGACAAGCATCTCCTATTAATTCGTAGTTTTTCAGGACTCAACTGGAAAATATCATGAGACCAAGGGGATATTCCCTGTTTTAATCACTATGCTGACGGCCTTGAGCATTTGCATCAAGGCAAAAAATTAAGCCATTTTCATTTGGAGTTAATACATGGCTGACATCATTTCACTGAAAAGTTTTCTGGAAGCGGGCGTTCATCTCGGGCATCAGACACGCCGCTGGCATCCACAAATGAAACCCTATATTTATGCTGCCAAACAAGGCATCCATATTGTTGACTTACGAAAAACACTTCATAGTCTCAAAGACGCCTATGAATATGTGAAACATGCCTCTGCTGAAGGTCGAGATGTTCTGTTTGTCGGAACCAAGCCTCAGATTCAGAAGGTGGTTGAACAGCAGGCAATCAGTTCGAACAGCCCCTATATCAGCTTTCGCTGGTTGGGTGGGATGCTGACCAATTTCACCACCGTTCGGCAGTCCATCAACCGTTACCATGAATATGAAGAACTGCGCGGTTCTGATGGAACGTATCCCGGTGTTCTGAAAAAAGAAGCACTGGTAATGGAAAGTAAACGTTTGAAGCTGGAAAAATCGCTTGGTGGCGTTAAAAACATGAAACGCCCTCCCTCGATTATGTTTGTGGTTGATTGTAAAAAAGAACACATCGCCATTCAGGAAGCAAAAAAACTGGGAATGACCATTATCGCTTTGGTTGACACAAACTGTGCGCCTGGTCATATTGATTTTGTGATTCCGGGGAATGATGACGCACCACGATCTGTTGAATTGATCACCAGCGTGATTGCCAGAGCTGTCAAGGAAGGCAAGGCAATGCGGGCGGCAGCAACTGGAATTTCTGAAATTGAACAAGAGATCCCTGCTGAACCGGCACTTCCCGAGCCAGAAAACGTGGAAACTGAAATTGAAAGCGAATCAGAAGACGAATAATCCTGTTCCCGCACATGTCAAGCAATCCGCCCTGGCGGATTGCGCCTCCAACTAGATGTTTCCTCTCAGATCATTTCCGGGTTTCAACCTGTTTCTGTGTGACTCTGAGACAGGACTTCAACTATTTAATTCATTGACCGTAAAAAGGTGACTATGCAAAATGTTTCTGCGAATTTAGTAAAAGAACTGAGAGAAATCACCGGCGCTGCCATGATGGATTGTAAAAAAGCTCTGGTGGAAACAAACGGAGATATGGAAGCCGCCAAAGACTATCTGCAAAAAAAAGGTCAGGCTAAAGCTCTCAAAAAATCCTCAAGAGAAACCAATGAAGGCGCGGTTGGTCTGTATATTTCTCCAGATAAAAAAAGAGGCGGACTCGTCAAACTGGCCTGTGAAACTGATTTTGTCGCAAGAAATGACAAATTTCAGGATTTCATCCGCAAAGTCGCCCGTCAAGTGGCAGAGCATGGTTCCGAAAATCTTCTGGAACAGACCATGGACGGAACGACAGTCCAGGCGTCTCTAACCCAGATCATCGCGGGTCTCGGCGAAAATATTCTATTGGTCAGCAGTAACAATTATGCGGTACAGAACGGAATGGTTTCCGGTTATGTGCATACCAATGGCAAAATCGGCGTTTTGGTGCAACTGGAAACAAATGAAGTCTGTGATCAAGACGCCTTGTATGACCTGGGAAAAGATATCTCCATGCACATTGCGGCATCGCATGCTGAAGCGATTTCTGAAGCTGAAATTGATCCGGCTGTGCTGGAAAAAGAGAAGTCCATTTATAAAGAACAGGCAAAGGAATCCGGGAAACCAGACAATATTATTGACAAAATGGTTGAAGGCCGATTGTCAAAATTTAAAAAAGAGGTTTGTGTGAATTCTCAGCCTTTTGTAAAAAATCCTGAATTAACTGTTGAACAATTGATCCAGAACGTGTCAAAAGAACTGGGTGTGAAAATCACATTCAAAGCTTTTTCCAAATATCAATTCTGAGGTAACCCTTGACCCCGATTTATAAACGAGTCCTTCTGAAACTCAGTGGCGAAACATTGGGTGGCGCTGGTGGCAGCGGTTTTGACTATGATGCGATCCGGCGTATCACAGAAAATGTTGTGCAGTTGCATGACTTGGGTGTGCAGGTTGGAATCGTGGTTGGCGGTGGAAATATTTTTCGGGGCGCCCGCTCGGCTCAAGGCAATATCGGTCGGGTTCCCGGTGATTATATGGGTATGCTGTCCACGGTCATCAACAGCATCTGTCTTCAGGAAATTCTGGAACAGCAGGGAATGGTGACACGGATTATGTCCGCATTACATATCAGTGCGGTCGCGGAACCATACATCAAACGCAGGGCTGATCGTCACCTTGAAAAAAACAGGGTTGTCATTTTTGCCGCAGGCACGGGAAATCCGTTTTTCACGACAGACACAGCCGCTGTGCTGAGAGCTTCGGAAATTGGCGCGGAGATTGTGATCAAGGCGACAAAAACGGATGGTGTGTATGACAAGGATCCCATGATTCACAGTGATGCGATCCATTATGCGAAACTGACCTACAGCCAGGTGCTTGACCAGGATCTCAAGGTTATGGACCTGACCGCGATCGCTTTTTGCAAAGACAATGATCTGCCTATTCTTGTATTGAATGTCAATACCGCGAATGCCATCGTTCAGGGTGTTTGCGGTGAAGCTATCGGAACCCTTATCCATTGAATGATTATGAATGAAGAATCCTTGAATGATGTAAGAAAAAACACACAACGGAAGATGGACAGTACCCTGGACGCTCTCAAACGTGAATTCGGGAGTATCCATGCCGGTCGTGTGAGTCCAGCCCTTCTGGAAAATATCAAAGTTGATTATTATGGCAACCCCACGCCTGTGAATCAGGTGGGAAACATTTCAACACCAGAGCCACAGATGCTGGTGATCAATCCCTGGGAAAAGAACATGATCAAGGAAATCGAACGGTCTCTTCTCAAGGCAAATTTGGGTCTGAGTGTTTCAAATGATGGAAATGTACTGCGTGCGGTCATGCCTCCCCTGACTGAGGAACGCAGGAAAGATCTGGTCAAGCAGGTTAAAAAAATTGGAGAAGATGCCAAGATCGCGGTTAGAAATGTGCGGCGAGATGCCAATGATCACCTGAAAAAAATGGAAAAGGATAAAGTGATTTCCAAAGATGAAGAAAAAACAGCACTCGATGAAGTTCAAAAAGTAACAGATAAACACATTGAAATTATTGGTGAGATCATTCAAGTAAAAGAAAAAGAATTAATGACCATCTAATTTCTTCTTCTCTTCACGAAACAGGAACGCCATGCTGGCAAATTTTCTTTATTCTATTTGGCAGTATCAGATTTTTAAATCCGTTCTGTTTCGTGGAGGCATGACCTTCCTCACGGCTTACCTCATTATCTCCTGGCTCATGCCACGCACCATACGCTGGTTTCGCAGAAAAGGAATCACTTCAGATTTCAGTGCGGCGAATATGGAATCAAAACCCTATTCCGGTGCGACCCCGATCATGGGGGGCGGCGTGCTGATCATCGCTATCTGTCTTTCTGTGGGTTTCTGGTGTCAACTGAATCAGTTTGTTGTCGCGCTCATGACCATCATGGTTGCCTTCGGTGTCATTGGCGCCATTGATGATGTCGCCAAGGTTCTGCATAAACGCAGAGTGGAATCGGGACAGGAAAAGCGCAAATTTTATAGTGAAAAAGCAGATGGCATCAGCGGCAGAGTCAGGTTGGGTGCGGAATTTGGCATTGCGCTTCTGGTGGTCATGATTTTATATGTCTATATTGATATCGACGGCCATCTGGTGGTGCCATTTGTCCCACTCAAAGTCTGGTATCCCTATCTCTATAAATACCTGTTCATTCCGTTCATGCTGTTCATCATCGTCGGTGGCGCAAACGCGGTCAATCTGACAGATGGTATGGATTCTCTGGCCACGGTGCCCCTCATGACCTGTGCCCTGTTTATCGGTGCTGTTGCGTATATTGGCGGCGATCCGGAATGGGCCTTCAGGCTTAAAATCCCCTTATTGTCACCTGAAGTCAAGGAACTGACCGTCATCGCGATGGCCATTCTGAGTGCGGGGTTCAGTTTTTTGCGCTTCAATGCTCCGCCTGCCTCCATTTATATGGGCGATCTGGGGGCCTTGGCTCTGGGAAGCCTGGTTTCCACGATGTTTATTTTTGTAAAAGCCGAGCTATTTTTGCCGATTGTTGGCGGCATTTTTGTGTTCTCAGCCTTGTCGTCGGTCATTCAACGGACATTTTTCAAAATCATGTTACGCTGGAAAGGTCGTCAATATGCGGAAAAACACCGTTTTTTTCTGCGGTCGCCCTATCATCACCATCTGCAAAAACTCTGGACTTATTCTGAACAAAAACAGGAAATAGAATCCGTATGGCTCAAAATTCTGCAAAAAATTGGAATTCCACCCATCCCGGATGAAGAAAAACTCCTTCATCCTCATGAAGTGAATAGTCGTGTGATCTGGTTGATGCATCTTAAATCCATTTGGCTGTTTGTGATTGCCATCATCGTTTATTTCAAAATCCGATGATTTGTTAACTTTTTTCTGGAAAAACTATCATGAAACTTGAAGGACAGGTTGCCCTGGTTACAGGCGCTGGCAGAGGAATTGGAAAAGCCATTGCCCTGCATTTAGCCCGGGAAGGCGCTCATATAATTTTTACCAACAGAACTCCGGAACAAGCAGATCAGACTCGACAGGAAATTGAGGCGACAGGCAGGGAATGTATGTCCTGTCTTGTGGATGTGTCCGATGCCACAGCCATCAAATCCATGACAGAGCAGGCGATGGAACGATTCGGGAAGATCGATATTCTGGTCAATAATGCAGGAATCACACGAGACAACCTGTTTCTGAGAATGAAACAGGAAGACTGGGAAGATGTTCTGAATATCAATCTCACCGGGATGTTCAATGTCACACATTCCGTGATCAAATCCATGATCAAGAAACGCTACGGTCGCATTGTGAATATTACCTCCGTAGTAGGTTTCACCGGAAATCCGGGGCAAGTCAATTACAGTGCGTCAAAAGCCGGAATCATCGGTTTTACCAAATCCATAGCCAGTGAATTGGGCAGCCGTAATATTACGTGCAACGCGGTGGCTCCCGGGTTTATCAAAACAGACATGACCGATGTTTTGAGCGAGGAACGAACCACTCAACTTCTGGAACGAATACCACTCGGACGTCTGGGAACCGGAGACGATATCGCTCAGGCTGTCAGTTTTCTGGTATCAGAACAAGCCTCTTACATTACCGGAACAGTCCTGCACGTGAATGGCGGGATGTACTGAGGGCTAGTGTCAAACCTTCTTGACGCAGTCACGTTCATCCCCTCTTTGATCTGCTTTTAAAAATGGCCATCAGCATCATGACTATGGCCATTCCTCGCATCCACCAGATAAACCAGTGAGGATGTCTGCTGAAAAAAGTTCCACCATGTTCTGAACTGTAGGGCACCTTTACGGCCCAACTGCCGCGTTGTCCTTCGGGTGATAAAAATATTGTTTCGCCATCAGGCATGACTACTGAGGACGCGCCATTATTGATCACATGCACCACCGGAACCCTGTTTTCCACAGCACGTAGCACATTCGAGGTCCGATGCTGGGCGGATTGTGCTCCCTGCCCATACCAGCCATCATTGCTTTGCACCACCAGAATTTTGCCTTTTGAGTCTTCACCAATGGCATCCCCGACAAATTCCTGAAACTGGATTTCGTAACAAATAAGCGGAACGACTCGCATCCCGGAAATATCAAACACGGCGGTTTCTGTACCTGGTGTCAAAACACCGCCAATGCCAAACCATTCCATGATGGCAGTACCATCCTCCAACCAGGGAATGTATTCGCCAAAGGGAACAAGCTTTCGTTTATGATAAATCCCACCCAGGAGTCCCGAGGGCATCAGCCAGAATGTAGAATTTCTGAAGAGGGGTTGTCTTCCGTGCCATTCCACCATTTTGTCATGAAACACCAGATGGACACCCATCTCACGGGTTTGTTTCAGAAAGGCCTTCCGGACCTCAAGATCCTGGGTAAAATAAAAAGAGTTTCCTTCGGGCCAGACGATCATGGTGGCTCCCTGACCGGCCAATTTTAAGCTCATTTCCATTTCAGGGGGGTAAACTTTGGAATATCCGGGTTCAGGAGGAAGGGTTTGAAAAGAGGCCTCATTGTCTGGCTGAACAATTCCGATGATGGTTTCATGCCATTGACTGATGAGGGTTTGCCAGTTTGATAATCGCCATGAACCATAGCCGAACCAGATACTGATCAACACTAGCGCAGCGATAAACGTCGGTTGTTTCCAGGCTTTTCCCCGGGACTCCCATAGTTTCCACACGGTGACATTGACCAGCATCATCATGAAATCTAGACCATAAGTTCCTGTCCATTCAATTCCTTGTAGAGCAGTCAGCAGGGGTGTTGTCCCATTACCAAGATTGAAAAAAAAGATATTGGGAAAAACAGACCAGCAACCTGTTGCGAGGATTGGAAACACAAACATTTCGGGCCATGATGTTTTTCGCTGGATCCACAGCGTTCCTGTCACAAAGATTGCGGGCAATTGGGACCAGAACAGGCTGTATCCCAGCGCAAACAGCCAATTGAGTGGAAAAAACAATTGCATGAAATGTTCTGCCACATAATTCAGCCAGCAGTACCCCCCCAGAATCCAGAGAGTGCCTGTCATTGAGGATAACAACCAGGCACGGGATAACGGAACATTTTTCACGGAAATCAACAAGGGAACAAATCCAATCCAGGCAAGCAGGCTCCAGTCAAAGGCTGGAAACGCAAGGACCAGGCATAGACCACTGAGAGCAGCGAGAGTCATTTCATATAAAAATGACTTGGATGATACAACTGTCGGGGGAAGGTTTTTCATAGATATTCATGAGTTCTTTTGTGAAAAAGCGCTCTTTCAGCATGTTAGAGAAAACTGATTGATAAAAACCGGGAATTGGCAACGGTCGATTGAAAGAAAAGAAGCACCAATAATTTTATAAAAAAACAGGCTTTCCCCTTGCGTATTGAAAACAAAAACGTTATTTCGACCCTTGGAAGGGTGGGAAGTTTCACCTTTTTAGTAACAGCCATCTTGATACCTGTTTTCAGAGTTAGAGCATACAATATTTTGTAAATATAACTTTCTGCACCAGAGACCTAGTTTTATTGAGAGTTATTACTTCATAAGATGATGGAATCAGGGGAAACAGTATTGGGAAGGTGTAATATTTTGAATCTTATGGAGTAAATATGTCAAAAGGTAAAGTAAAATGGTTCAATTCCCAGAAAGGTTATGGATTTATTCAGCAGGAACAAGGCCCTGACTTGTTTGTGCACTATTCTGAGGTAAAAGGCTCCCCGCTGAGCGATGGTGCTTCAGTTGAATTTGAAGTAGGCACGGGACGCAAAGGGCCATGTGCGATCAACGTAAAAGTTGTCTGAGCCATCATATTACAAAAAAGTAAGCACCGCTTCTTTTTCAAAAAAAGGGAGTTGACCGCTCCCTTTTCACTCCAATCTGATTCCTCTCCTGCTACCTATGAAAAAAGATCTGTCTCACACCCCGAAATTATCTGATCTATATCAAGCCGCCATAAAATTTCGTGATCATGCCTGCTGGAACTGGATGATGGATGGAGACCTGTTCGGGGTTGAAAATCCTGAAACAGGAGAAATTGGCTATTGCTCAATTCTGGGCAATCTGGGCGAAGTATTCGCCTTGAATGTCTATCCAGGCTCAAAAGGGTTGGAAAGTTACTGGAAAATCTATGAATACGCAAAATTAATGGAGGAAGGCGTTCATATTCCCATGCATTTAATCATGACCAGCCAGATTTGTCTGATGGCTTCCTTTGAAAATAGGAAGGACCTCGAAAAAGTAGACCTTGATCAAATCAAATCATTGAATCTGAAATTCAAAGGCTCTCACAACTGGCCCCTGTTTAGAAATTACCTGTCAGGTTATGCCCCCTGGTTTTTTAATGAGCAGGATGTTCAATTCATGACGGTTGCCCTGGAACAGGCGCTGATTATGGCAGAGGAAGTGAAAAAAAAACCGGAATTGCTCGAACCCGTAAGAGTCGATGAGGAGATGTATCTGGTTCGCCGGTTACGGAATGGACAGTGGCTCAATGAGTGGCATACACCAGAAGTCACCAGTGAACCTGAAAAACAGATCATTGTGAATGAGATTTTGCTGAAAAAACTTAAAAACCAGAAACTCCCTCGTCTGGGAACCTGGATTTGTGATTGCATCACGTTGCCTGTCCGCGTTGAGGAAGGCCCAAGGCCTTTTTATCCGGTGGCGTTTCCTGTCATCAATCAGCAGGGATTCATGGTCATGATGGAAATGTTCAAGCCTGATGATCTTGAAACAATGCTTCCCAATGCGTTTCTTGACACTCTGCAAAAAGTTGGCAATCTTCCACAGGAGATCTTTGTTGGCTCAGATCTAGCTTATGATTTGCTGGAACCCATTACAACATCGCTGAAAATATCCATCCATCAGGATGAAAATCTGCCTGAACTCGAAGCCTTGATCAGTCACCTGGACCGTTTTATATAGTATCCTGTGATTTTCTAAGGTTTATCATGAGATAAACTTTTATTTCAGTCACTTGTCTTACAATATCCCTGATCAGGTTATGGCAGGCGCAAACCGTCTGTTTGACGGCCACGTAGTCCCATCCATCCTACCGGAAACGGAACAACCCAGATAAAAACCGGCCTTATGCCTGATTCAATTTCATGTGCCGGACTTCCTCCCCGACATCAATAATCAAATCATTGAATGCGATATAGCAAAAGGGCTGAGTCTTGTGCTGAAGTATGAGATATGACTGCGAATGATCTCCTGCGAGGCAAACCCTGACGTGATAGTCTCCCGGAAAAAGCAATAGAAAGAAAAAAGCAATCCCCATCCGTTTGTTGTGAAAAATGTCCACATGATGCGTGTGATTGTTCAAATCCCTAATCTCGTAATAAAACAGATCATCATTGATTTTAATGGATTCCCGGGTGAAAGAAATGAAAAATTTATTCAGAAATGTTGGAATCCATTGCGCTTTACGATGTTCATGTCTCAGTTCTTCAGGAGGATAGATGTTGTGAAATTTTTGTATAATGACATCAATTTGTTCCCTGCTAAGATCAAAACTCAGAACGGCAGGCATGGTCAACACAGGATCAAGCCATTTTTCAGGAACAAAAGACTGAACTCGTTCAGACCTTAAGGCTTCCCCTTCGGTATAAAATGATAAAAATCTTTCATCCATACTGATGGCAATGGTTTCAAGATGATGTTCTTGGAAAAATTTCAAAACATCTTCGCTTCCATAAAGTGGAATTTTTCCGGAGTAGGAAAACTCATGTGCCAGTGGAAGAACTGCTGTGAATTTTTTACGCCCTGTCGTGATAAAGAGCTTATTATAAACAAGGGAGATCGCTGTTTGATCTTCAATATTCTGCAGGAAGGTCAGGATGAATTCCTGATGTGTTTTTTCTAGCGGCAATCTGAACGGAGCAGTCATGGAACAAAAAGTTGTAAGTTTCAGGAAACGGGTTGGAAAAACAATGGATCAAACTTATGCAGAATACAAACCAATTTTTTTCTGGAAATAAACAGTCATGTTCATGAAATCCTGTCCAGGATTCTGGCCTGAACAGTTTTATCACGATGAGGGATTCTGGAATTATATCAATGTTCCCAGATAATGGATTCTTTTAGTTGATCCCATTGTTCCACCTGAGACTGATACATCTTCTCAATCACATTGCGTTTCACTTTCATGGTAGGTGTGAGCAGTTCATTCTCAACCGTCCAGGGTGATTTTACCAGAACGGCTTTTTGAACCCGCTCATGACTATCCAGCGTGGAATTGATGGAGGCCATCAACGCTTTCAGTCGATCTGAAACTTCATGATGAGCAAGACTGTTGCCAATATCGGACAACACCAGCAATACTATCGGTTGAGGAAGTCCTGCACCCACAAGACAAACCTGTTCAATCATGGGGTCGGTTGTGAATTTTTTCTCAATGGGTGTCGGGGCCACATATTTCCCTTTGGAGGTTTTAAAAAGATCCTTCACTCTTCCCGTGATCTTCAAATATCCATCCTTATCAATGGCTCCCTGATCCCCGGTGCGTAAGTAACCGTTTGTCATCACTTCCGCGGTTTTTTCAGGCTCTTTATAATATTCCAGCATGGTTGTTTCACTTTTTACCAGAACCTCACCTTCAGCGCTGAGTTTGACATCATTGTGAGGCAAGGGCTGACCCACATAACCCACATGGACCATGTGAGGACGAGTTAAATGGGAATAGGCAAAATTTTCAGTCATGGAATAGGCTTCCAGAATTTCAATTCCCAGTTTCTGATACCATAACATCAACGATTCCGGCATGGGTGCCGCGCCTGTAATCGCGACTTTCACACGGGACAACCCCAAAGCTTTTTTGAGCTTCTTTCTGATAAAAAACGAGACAAGGGGAATGGATAGCAGGCGATCCAGTTTTTCCTGAGGCAGCTTGGCCAGAATGCCGAGCTGAAATTTGGACCAGATCCTTGGGACCCCCAGAAACACGGTTGGGCTGGCATCTCTGAGATTCTGGGCGAAGGTATCCAGCGATTCCGCAAAGGTGACTTCACTGCAAGAATAGAGACTGCCCATTTCTGCCAACACTCGTTCAGCAACATGCGATAAGGGCAGATAGGAAAAGAATTTTTCATGAGACATATTCATGAGGCTCACATAATTGGTGATGGCAAACGCCATGGCATAAAACCTGTGAACCACGCCCTTGGGCATCCCCGTTGTTCCTGACGTATAAATAATGGTGGCAATTTCATCCTTGTCTCGGGGCGGATTTTCTGTCAGGGGTTGTGTCTCTGCAACAATATCTTCCCAATTCTTATACTCATGCGTGGTTCCATAAGGAAATGAAACACATTGAACATTCCCGGGCACACCGGGTTTCATATCTTCCCAGCCATCCAGTTTGCCGACAAACAGCAATTTGGAACCACTATGCGTCATGATCTGGTTGATTGTATGAGCTGTCAGATTGGGATAAAGTGGCACAGACACATGACCGCTCATCCAGATTGCCAGATCGGCCATGATCCAGTGCGCGCAATTTTTAGATAAAATCCCGATATTGCTGCCTGGTTCAAGATTCAAGGCTTTGAGCCATGCGGCCACCCGACGCACCTGATTGCCCACTTCTTTCCAGGTATACGTTTCCATTTTCCCTAACCGGGGCTGGTGGAAATAGATTTTATCAGGTGTTTGCTGTTCCCATTGATACAAAACCTCAAGGGGGAGTTTGTATGAATCAGTCATATAAGTCCTTCAAGCTGTTGTTGAAAATAATAAATAGTCGCTGTCGCACCATTTGAGGTTGGTCATATTTTCGGCCACTTTAGACAAAATAGCAATAGTCAAAGGTTAACGATTGAGACTCAATCAGATGAAGAGTAGTAAGAATTTTCGACAAACTTGCTAACATCACCAATCTGATTGAGCTATAGAATTAGAACTAAACCTGAATGAAAAGACAACCCTCAAAGTCAGGGTTGTTTAATTTTCAGTTTGGCATGGTGGGTAGGTTGGGTAGAACGAAGTGAAACCCAACAAAACTCGATGGGTTTCGCTAAGGCTCTACCCTTCTCTACTCAGTATCTCCATGGGAATCTCTCTTCAGCGGAACTCAGCATCCGGGGATGGGCTCTCCTCCATAACTTTACCCCATCCAATCCAAACACCGTTAAACATCATAAAGGTGCACAAAGCCCGGCTGAACGGCTCAACCAATTCCATTATCATGATAGTTGGCTCCAAAATCTCTTGATTTCAGCTTCCTTGGGAGGTTATCGGAGCCCTCCCCTAAACCCGTTATAATCAGAATCTTTTCGACTTATTTTGCATTTGAGGGATTTCTGTTGAATTCCCATTCCTGGGAAAGCTTACCCTCGGCTTGATCGCAATGTCGTCAATTTAAGAGTTTGATCTCCAGAACGTTTATTCATGAAACAGGAGATTTCACAGGCTTCGCAAGATTCATACACGTAACATGAGTTATCATAATTGCGGTACAGTTTTTGCTGTTGAGGGTCAATAAACATTTTTTTGTGATCTTTCAGCTTAGGAACGCCCTATGGATCAAAAAAACAACCACCGAAAAACAGATCGTATTAACTATATCCAGGTTTTGAAACTGGAGGAGCGAGCCACCTATTTTTATGGGAAAACGGTCGATATTTCAGAAACCGGGATCAAGGTGTATCTCACTCACAGTCCAGGCGAAATTGTGGGATACCGCGGGGCCTTTTCCATACAGCGGATAGAGGATTCGCAAATCAAAACACTGTCAAAACTCAGGGTTGAGGTTCGTTGGGTCGAAAATCATGAAGATGAATCACTCATAGGACTGGCGTTTGAAGAAAATCTGAATCTTGAACAGTTTTTTTCCGCATTCACCAGAAGCGCGGAAGCGATATTACAGATTTATCCTGAGTGAGCTGGCCGTAAAAAAGCCAGAATTTCCTGGGCGATGATAGCGGGCCGTTCCATTGGCAACAAATGCCCTGTTTGGGGAACTTCGACAAAATGATGTTCTGGCTGAAGGGACTGCCACCGTTGCCACGACTCAGGAAGAAGCGCGTCTGACCATTCGCCCCGGAAGCCCAACAATGGTGGTGTTTTCCGCCTTAATTTCTTCCAGACATAAGGAACTGTTCCATAGCAATGCGCCTCCCAGGTTCGAGGGCAGGTCAAGGTAAATTGTCCATTGCCATAAGCCTTGGTTCCATGGTTGATATAATCCCACATACTTTCATCAGATAACCGCGCAAACACTTTTTTGCTTCGATGAAAATCAAAGGCCTCCTGCCGGGAATTCCAGAGATCCGGCCGATTCAATGCTTTACGGATCAGAGGAACACGCGTCTTCAAAAATTCTGGCATGAGTTTCATTTGGAATACATATCTGGAAGGCAGAAATACCGGATCCATCAGCACCAGCGATTTGAACAACTCCGGACGTTTGATTGACGCCAGCCACGACATCACCGCACCCATGGAATGTCCCACCGCATAAACAGGTTCCTGAATCTGAGTCTCCAGCAAAACAATCAAATCATCTGCAAACACCTGCCAATCGGATACCTGGTACCGCAGATCAGGATTTTGCCAGAGTTGCCGTGAGGTAATGGCAATGACGTGAAAATGAGGTTTCAACAGTTCAATCAGTTGGCGATAAGCGCCTGGAGGATATCCATTGGCATGCGCAAAATGGAGCAACGGCCCCGTTCCTCCAAAATCAGTGTATGGGATGTTATTCAGCATGGTTCGAACCTATGGGAATCAGATTTGTTGAGAATCAGGGGGTTGGTCACATTTTCAGCCACACATTGTAGGGGCAAAAATGTGTGTTCGCCCTGATCCCGGGCAGACACACAGGTCTGCCCCTACGGGAAAAAACCCCAAACAGGTGGTAAATCAAAGACCGTTTTTTGACACATGGCCAAAAATGTGACCAACCCCAAAATGTTCAAAGTTCAGAATTATTTCATAATAGCGTATTTAATGGTTGACCCATCAATATGAAATACATAAACAGCGTTATTCGATAACTGAACAGGAACAGTTTGGACAATTGAAGTCAAACCAGTGGTAGAGGTTACATCACTTATATTCAAAGAGGAGGTGAAGACACTGGTTCCTAATGTGAGAGCCGTGTTGCCTCGATAAGATGCAAATACTGTATTATCCGCAAGTGTCAGCGTTCTGGTATAACTGACATCCATTGAATTATTGAATAACACAGAAGAACCGATCTGTGAGGCTCCTGAATAGACCACCGCATTGCCTCGCGAACTGCCTTCATAAGTGATCAAAACCTTGTCATCTGAAAAGGCTGAAATGGTGATATACTTGACGTTTTGCGTTACGGCATCAACTGAAACAGGACCAACTAACCTTGTTCCCGAAGAATTAAACGTAGAATAATAAACTCCGGTTGCTACTTTGGAATAAGCAACAGCAAAACCTCCAGTAGATAAGGGTGTTGCGTCCAGATAATAAGGTGAATCAGCGGCTACAGCCGCTATTGTAGGCGTAACGGTTACCTGTCCGGTCGCCGAGTAAATGCCAACATACATGTTTGTTAAACCTACGTCGTTGTAAACATAAGCAAACCCGCCGCCTGTCAAGGCTACAACTTTTACAGGATATATTGGATTATTGCTTGATTTAACAGTGAGTTCGTTTCCCAGAGTTGAGGAACTGACATCATAAATCTTGAAATAGGCCGTATTGCTTGTCACATACCCCACCACAATGTTCCCACCTGATAATTTTGTTACAGAAATACGACTAAGTTCAGCACTACTTACAGCGCTAACGTTTGTGACTGCCCCGGAAGATAGCTGGGTTAATGCAGAATCATAAATCGCGTATAAGGCATTATTGGCTGTGGGGGAATCGTGAGCATACACCACAAAAATTCTATCATTGGCCAGCGCCACCGCGTCCAGCATATTTGCTGTTGTGCCTGTCCCAATTCCCAATGAGGTTGAGGTTGTGGTAACAACCGCTCCAAAGGAAGTGGCCTGGGATGTTGACGTATAAACATTGACGTTGCCCTCTGTATCTTTGACCAGTACATTCACATAGTAGGTAGTGGAACCTGTGAGGCCAGTAATGTTATAACTGGTGGTATTCGCGGTATAATTCATGGCTGTGGTACCATTGGTTCCAGCATCTGTCACAGTACTGATATTATTGCTGGTGGAGTAAACTACTTTGTACTGAAGGGCCGCTGTTGTTGTCACGGTATCACTGGCGGCAGTCCAGGCTAGCGCTATACTAGAACTGGTTACCGATGCAACCGATAATGAGGAGGTACTCACTGTGGGTGCCGTGTTATCCGCGGTGTTGCTCATGGTGATATCGCTGGGATTCAATGAATTATAAGTTGCGTCAGAACTTGTCGCCGCGGCCAATACGATGGAATAAGACACCGTGCCATCACCAAGATCATCGGGTTGTCCGATAACGGTTAGGGTTTGCGCGGTATTCCAGTTACTGCTGGTAAAGGTCATGGACGACGGCGTTACGGTCCCTTCCGTAGTATCATTGCTGGAAATATTGAAAGAAACATTTGCCGTAGGCTGTGACGTCAATTGAACCGTAAACGTTGATGAAGTTCCTGCTTCTGTGGTTGTTCCACTGGTCGCACTGAGTGAGAAACCTGCTGAGTCATTATCATCGTTGGTGACACTGACACTGCTTGCCGCTAGAGAGGCATAACCGCTGGTATCCGTCGTGCTTGTGGTATCAATGGAGACAGATATGCTGTAAGTTTGATTGCCATCCGCTACAGAATCATTCACACCAGTAACTGTAACTGTTTGAGTATCATTCCAGGTAGAGGTGATGAATGTTAAAGTTGATGGTGAGACAGTGCCCTCATTGGTGTTGGAACTGGCTATATTCAGAACAACATTTCCGGTGGGCTGGCTGTTGAGTTTGACGGTGAACGTGGCAGTTCCGCCGGCTTCGGTGGTGTTGCCACTGATTGCCGGGATCGTCAGTCCCGCGGTGTCATTATCGGTGTTGGTCACGCTCACACTGCTTGAGGATAGTGTTGCATAACCCGTGGTGTCGGTCGTACTGGCTACAGTCACAGACACCGTATAAGCCTGATTGCCATCCGCTATAGAATCATTCACACCAGTAACTGTAACCGTCTGGGTTGTGTTCCAGTTGGAAATGCTGAATGTTAAGGTTGAAACCGATAAAGTGCCTTCATTAGTGTTGGAACTGGACACATTCAATATTACGTTCCCGTTAGGTTGGCTGTTGAGTCTAACCGTAAAGGTGGCTGTTCCTCCTGCTTCGGTGGTGTTTGCACTGATGGTTGAGACAGTGAGTCCCGCGGTGTCATTATCGGTGTTGGTCACACTGACACTGCTTGCCG